>CAZKSU010000172.1:0-3804 GCA_964555455.1 uncultured Carnobacteriaceae bacterium | reverse complement strand
TTATTCCAAAGGTAAGAGATCATTCGTTGCGAAACTGTCCAAAGCATCACTTCCTTTGGAATACTAATCAAAGGAAAACCCAATTTATTGGCATGCTCAATAACGCGCGGATCAACCTCCTCAATATAGCGTCCTAGTTTGATGCCGATTCCAGCAATAGGAAGCTGATCCAATGATGAAATAAAAGCACAAAATTCTTCAGGTTCATTTTGAAAAGCCATCCCTGTCGTAAGCAGAAAAGTATGTTGAGGTGTGTGTTCAGCAACATCAGGTGTTTCAGTTGTATCTACTGCATGGATTTCCCTTTCTAAATTGGCTTTTGAATTCAACAAAGATAAATAAGAAAACTCAGATGAGCCCAGTATCTCTCGTAGCGTAACCATCATAACCTCCAAATAGCTTTGTTTATTAATAAGTCATGTTTTTCAATAGAGTATCAAATGAAGCAAAGAAAAACAGGTAAGTGAATACGTTTTTTTCTAGTCATTTTCTACTATAACAAATTTTTCCGAAAACATCCTATTTATTTTACATATCCTTTTAATAGAACTTTCAAGCATTTTGTGACTAAACATTGCCTTATACGCACCTTTAAAAGAAGGTATATTAACAGTAAGGAACAATCTCTCAGCCCTCTTTAGTGATCTTTGATTCTTTAGAAATATTGTCAAATA
Organism: uncultured Carnobacteriaceae bacterium; assembly: GCA_964555455.1. Classification (GTDB taxonomy): domain Bacteria; phylum Bacillota; class Bacilli; order Lactobacillales; family Carnobacteriaceae_A; genus Atopostipes. The sequence goes on along the minus strand of CAZKSU010000172.1, from coordinate 3,130 downwards.
AATAATCAAATCTCCAGCCAGGCGCCTATGAAAAAGGTAATAATCAGCGGCACGGGAATGACAAGAGAGTTGATAATTGTCGTCATAAAGGTTGTTTTTTTGTCTTGCTTATTGGTGAAGACTTCAATATTCTTTAAAACATAAGGGAAAGTTAACAAGGACAACGCCGCAAACCTAGGGAAGGTCCCAAAAACAACCGATAAGATGATGGCGACGTAAGCAGCGTAATAAAAGCATTTGAAGACAACAAGTGCTTTGTCTATACCGATATGATAAGGAAGAGTAAACCGGCCATCCTCGATATCTTCCTCTAAATCGCAAATATTATTCGCCAGTGAAATGGACATGACCGTAATGGACGTTGGGATAGACGCTACGATAAGCTGGCCGATGGTTAGCCAATCAAATTGAATGACGTCAAATGCGTTGACATAAACCATGGAGGTGAAAATACCAAAGCCCATTGCTAACCCGATAAAAAATTCACCGAATGGCGTGCTTGAGATGGGAAGAGGGCCGGCGGTATAGAGAATACCGATCAACATTCCTCCAAAACCGATATAGAACAAGATAGGAGAGGTCAGAAGAACTAAGAATAATCCAATAATCAAAGCAATAGCGCCAGAAATAGAATAAGCCAGTCGAACTTTTTCAAGAGGGATATTTTCTTTGCCTACCACCATTTCCTGAGCATAGTCTGCGTTTTTATTGTCTGCAATGTAATAATCCATGTAATTGTCGCGGATATTGACAGCCAGGTGAAAAAGAACGACTGTGAGCAGGCCTAAGAGTGAAAAGCCTAAACGAAAAGAGTCATAATTGTACCAGGCATACAAGATGCCAATAAAGGCAGGAAAAAAACTGGTAGTAGTGGTTTCCATTTGAGCAAGCAAGATATATTGTTTGAGTGTCATAAGGCTGTCTCCTTTTTAAAATTCTCTAGTGAGCAATGTTTTAGTCAAAGAATACAACACATCTTTTTCAGGATGATTTGGAAGCGACTCAATGGACGCTAAAGCTTGATCAATGTATTTTTTCGCAATAGCGTGCGCGTGTTCGATGCAGCCCTTTTCGTGCAGCAAGGAAACTAAAGCAGTCAGGTCACTGTCCGATAAGTGTGCGCCCTTTGTTAAAAGAGGAAGAAAGGCTTCTTTGTTTGTCTCGATGCCTAAAATAAGCGGAAGGGTATAAACCCCTTGTCTAACATCATTTAAAACAGGTTTTGACAGGATCTCAGCTGTTTGTGTGTAATCCAGAATATCATCTAACATTTGAAAAGCGATCCCGATATTCTGGCCAATTGACCGGCTTTTCTCAATCACCTCCGGGTCGCATTGCCCAAAGTATGCTCCTTCATAACAACTTAGTTCAAAAAGTTGGGCAGTCTTTCCTTTAATGCTTTTCAAATAATTTTCATAGGTGATTTCTGTATTATAGGCATTTGTCATCTGATTGATTTCACCCAGCAGCACACGCTTCATCGACAGAGTGTTTAACTTGATGATTTCGACAGAATCCGTCGCATCTGCCAATAAATCAAAATATACCGAGAGCAATAAATCGCCTGTATAAACTGCCACATCTTTACCGTATTTGGATTGGACCGTTTCCAGCCCGCGCCGTATTTTTGACTCGTCGATAATGTCGTCATGAATGAGAGTAGCTAAATGAAGCACCTCAGTAGACGCAGCGGCAGCGATGATGCTTTTGCGCGCATTCTGAGGAGCATTGCCTAATCGCGAAAAAAGAAAAAAATAAGCGGGTCGAAGTAGTTTTCCTTGACTCTCAATCATGTCAATGATCGTTTTCTCGATTTCCTTATTTTCAATGGCTGTTTTTTCTATAATGAGCTCAAGGCATTCCAGTAAAAGGGCTTGTATTTTCGGGTAGCTGTTCCACATGGGATGAGTTTTAACCATACCGGTCTCCTTTATGAACCGTTGACAGACGGGTTCTTCTATTTTCTCTACAGAATGAAACTCTTTGTTTTATAAGTATACTTGAAAAATGGTACAGACGGAAAATATAAGCCGGCTGGTGGGTTCAAGATCTAAAGAAAAAATATAAGCCTGCCGGCAACAACCAGCAGACTTACATTTCATTGTTTCAAAAATTATTTTCTGCGTTTGACTTCAATTCGGTAACCGTCAGGGTCTGTTACGAAGAAATAAGAAGGTGTACCACCTGAAAGCCCTCTTAGCTCACCTGTTTCGTAAGCAGAAGCTTTACAGATTTCATGCATTTCTTCTAAATCGTCGACAGTCACACCTAAATGGCTGAAGCCATCCCCTATAGTATAAGGATCGGCATCATAATTGTAAGTCAGTTCAATCTGGACAGAAGAACCAGGAGAATTCAGGTAGATTAAATCAAATTTATCTTCTGGGAATTCTCGGCGGCTGGCCACTTCAAAATCGAATAGATTGGTGTAGAAGTCTAGAGTCGCATCAATATCTCTGACGCGCAAGCAAATTTCAACGAGTTCTTGGTTCATAATTGTATCATCCTCCATTACTTTCTTATTTTCATTCTAGCATGAAAAGGTAAGAGAGGCCATTTTCTTCATTTTTACGTGGTTTTCTCTAGAGCCTACGGTAGTTTCTCATAAGCCAAGTGCCCAATAATTTCTTGGTGATTTGGATAGTTTTCGAGCAGGTCTTCTTTAGTGAAAAGTTTAAAATCGGAGAAGTCAAAGCCCGGCACAACCGTACAACTCACTAAAGCATAGTCTTCGTCGACCGTTGAACCAAAAATGGTTCCCGCATGCACATTGTGATGCAAGACTTCGCCCTCTCCAAGACCCAAAGTCACTTTTGAATAGCTGCCATCCTCATGTAATGAATGAACGGTCAGAGGGTTTCCTGCATGGTAAAACCACATTTCATGTGAGGTTAATTGATGAAAGTGAGAAGGGCTGTCGGGTGTAAGCAGGAAATAGATATTGGTATACAAAGGCAATTCTTTCCCGTTTTCTGAGTACACTTCTTCTGCGTAATCTGTTTGTCTATAGTAGCCTCCTTCAGGATGAGGCACCAAATTCAATTCTTCGATCCATTGCTGTGCTGTTTTCAAATAAAATCCTCCTAGTAAGCTTTATGACAAGTATACCGGTAAATAACGGATTTCTCAT
>CAZKSU010000171.1:0-3806 GCA_964555455.1 uncultured Carnobacteriaceae bacterium | reverse complement strand
TTCTTTCTCAAAAAACATCTCCATCATTTCACAAACTGATTCATTGTCTTCAATCATTAAAATATGCATAATGCACCTCTCAAATTATTGCTTAGCAAGTTTATCCATCTTCTTTATTATATAACGAATATGTGAATAATCTATTAATATTATTCGAGAATTGAAGAGCACCCTGCCAGCTGACAGAATGCAGCGAGCAGGGTGCTTGAGGAGGCTGTTTACTTTTTAGGGTTTACCAGACTGTGTTCTCCATTTGCGGTTTGAATGGTTTGAGGATTGTTTTGAGTATTTGTTGGCGAAGGATTTCGTTTGGCCTGCAAAAAATGAACATTTTCGACAAGCATTTCGACAACGTAGACGGTCTCTTGCTTTTCATTGAGATAGCGGCGAGATTGTATACTCCCGTCCAAGCCTATCAAGTCGCCTTTCTGGCAATATTCTTCTAATAACTCGGCCCTTCTTCCCCAAGCCACGAAGTTGATAAAATCAGCTTCAGGGCCTCCTTCCTTTTTAAATGTTTTTGGAATAGCAATCGTATTGTTCAATACCAATTTTCCGTCCCCTACTTCTCTTAATGTAATTTCCCGAACAATTCTGCCAATAACACTTAAACGATTCATTTCTTTTCACCCTCCTGTATGTATTGAAAAATTACTTCTACGAGTTTTGAGTGAGCAAGCTCTATAGAAATAACCTCCTATATATATAATTACCCTTTTTTCTCAGATTCCACGAAACATTCTTTTTCGTAAAATAAAAAAATGACTAGATGGCATCATCTAGTCATTTCTTGTGCTTTAATTAAATACAAAATTTAATATATGCTCCCAAAGTTCAGGATTGAATACTTCCATAGGGTCCGAGCCATCGCCTAAAATACTATAGCCTAACATCGCTCCGACAGCGAAGGCTACCGCGATTAACAGGACCACTAAGACAAAACGCAACAGAAAAAACAGAGTGCTTCTTAAAACACTGGTCCATTCCATTTCCACAGCCTTCTTTCTTTAGTCTTTCATCCTCTTAACGTCTTAATTTGTGTATGTTCTCAAGTAAAATCCCTGTTCCTAATGCGACGGAGTCTAATGGACTTTCTGCTTTAAATACTGGAACTTTTAATTTTTCCACAAGCAGTTGATCCATACCATTCAGCAGCGCGCCTCCGCCGGTAATAATAACGCCATGGTCAATAATGTCTGCTGATAGTTCAGGAGATGTCTGTTCTAACACAACTTGTGCCGCAGCAACAATTTCTTCCATTGATTCTTTTGTAGCATTCATGACTTCCTTTGAAGTAATCGAAATTGTTTTTGGTAAACCACTTACCATATCGCGTCCGCGGATATCTAACTTCTCTTCGCGCTTTTCATCAAACACTTCACCGATTTGAACTTTGATATCTTCAGCTGTTCGGTCTCCGATGAGCAAGCCATGTTCTTGCTTAATATACTCTTTAATGTCTGTATCTAATGTGTCTCCAGCAATTTTAATCGATTTGCTTGTAACAACTCCGCCCATTGAAAGGACAGCCACATCTGTTGTGCCGCCTCCGATATCAATCACCATGTTCCCACTTGGCTGGAAGATATCCATCCCTGCGCCAATCGCTGCGACTTTAGGCTCTTCCTCTAAATAGACATTTTTCCCGCCGGATTTTTCAGCCACTTCAATAATCGCTTTTTGTTCAATTCCGGTTACATTGGTTGGCGTACAAATAATAATATTTGGCTTTGATAGAAAACCTTTTACATTAATTTTATCAATAAAATAAGTAATCATGGCTTCTGCAATATCAAAATCTGCGATGACTCCGCCTTTTAATGGTCGAATCGCTTTAATATGTCCGGGCGTACGTCCTACCATTAAATAGGCTTCTTCACCAACAGCTAACACTTCGTTTGTCTTTGTATTAATCGCAACTATTGCTGGTTCATTCACTACAATGCCTTTACCTTTTATATGAACGAGAATATTTGCCGTCCCCAAATCAATCCCAATATCTTTTGCCATGAAACATTTCCTCCTGAGTTTTCCTAGAATCCACTGACTTTATATGTTTTCACTTTGAATTTTCTTCATCTTTTCTATTCTACTGCATTAGACCCAAAAACACAATATCCCACGGGGGAATTTCAGCCCAAAAAACCGCGGGCTGCTTTGAGCCTCTGCATGACAAAAAAACCTTCTATTCGGATAGAAATAGAAGGTTTTTTGTCATCTATTCGTTGTTCATGGCTAGACAGTCTGAGTGACAGATACCTTGTTTTGTGTGTCATTGACACGTTCAACATCTGCACCTAAAGCCGCTAGCTTTTCATGGAATTGATAATACCCGCGGTCAAGATGCTGAAGCTCTGTAACTTTTGTGTGTCCTTCAGCGATCAACCCAGCTAAGATTAAAGCTGCGGAGGCCCGAAGATCACTTGAAGCGACTTCAGCGCCCTCTAGCGATGTTCCGCCTTTAATAATCGCTTGGCGTCCATCCACTTGGAAGTTTGCATCCATTTTACGCATTTGTTCTAAATGCATATAACGGTTCTCAAAGACGTTTTCTTGGACGATACTTGTCCCTTCAGCTTTGATCTGTGCAATCGTCATTTGCGCTTGCATATCTGTTGGGAAACCAGGGTAAGGCTGTGTTTTAAAATCTGTGGCATAAAGTTTTTTAGGCCCAACCACTCGGATTCCTTCTTTCTCCTCCGATACAACCGCACCCATTTCACGTAGTTTAGAAATAAGCGGTCGGTTGTGCTGGCTGACGCCATCTTTAATCAATACGTCCCCTTCAGTAATGGCTGCTGCCACCATGAAAGTGCCTGCTTCGATACGGTCAGGGATAATCGTGTGAGTTGTTCCTGTCAGCTCTTTCACACCTTCTATACGAATGGTGTCTGTACCCGCGCCAATAACATTTGCGCCCATGCGGTTTAAGTAATTGGCTAAATCTACAATTTCAGGCTCGCGCGCGGCATTTTCTATCACGGATGTCCCAGCGGCCATTGTAGCTGCCATCATGATGTTTTGAGTAGCCCCAACACTAGGGAAATCTAAATAAACTTCTGCCCCTTTTAGCTGATCTACTCTCGCATCTAAGTATCCATTCCCCTGCTTAATTTCAACACCCATTGCTTCGAAACCTTTTAGATGTAAATCAATTGGGCGAGTTCCTATCGAACAGCCGCCAGGCATGGCTACACGAGCGTATCCATTACGTGCTAAAAGCGGACCCATGACCAAAATAGAAGCACGCATTTTGTTCATAAACTCAAAAGGCGTATCACTGTTTAGTGGCATTGTTGCATCCACTTCCATTGTTTGTGCTTCTTCATCAAAATCAATTTCGATATTCAAATGTCTTAATACTTGTTTCATTGTATAAATATCTGATAATAACGGCACATTTTCAAAAGTGCTCGGTGAATTTTGTCCTAAGAGACTTGCTGCTAAAATCGGCAAAGCCGCATTTTTTGCCCCTTCTATTTTAACTGTACCTGAAAGACGTTTCCCGCCTTTCACAATAATTGTATCCATTTTTAATACCTCCTACTACCTCAAGAATCTTCTCTGCTACGTCTATTTTATACAAATTTAATATCAGTCGCGATTCATACGACTTGTATCAGTTTTTAACCTGACACTATAGCATTCGTTATCAGAAAAAAATTACCGGGGTAATCATCCTATTTCTACGTATTTTTTTATTTTTCTGGCAATGTTTCTCTCAATTCGGAATTATTGAAAGAAATAAATCAAATTTTGCGAATGTGTCAAAAAGTCTAAGAAAAAAGTGCTTAAATTATAGCCTA
>CAZKSU010000170.1:0-3812 GCA_964555455.1 uncultured Carnobacteriaceae bacterium | reverse complement strand
TCTTCTTCAAATCCAGGAGCAATTTCATTAATAAAATTAATGTAATCCGCACCAACAGTAACTGTTAATTCTCCGCCAAGATCGCCTGCCGCTTCTTGATCGGTTGTTTCTACCTCTGCATCGCCTGTTCCTTCATCCGTGCCTGTGTCATTTGTAGAACCAGTATCTTCTCCTCCACCACATGCGGCTAATATTAGCGCCGTTGATGCAGAAACAATTCCCAATGCATATTTCTTCCAGTTTGTTTTGCTCATTACTTACTCCTCCTAAATGTTTTGTAAGTGTTTACATATTAGATTATTACATAATTGTTTCGTTTTTGCAACCGATTTCATACATAAATTAGATTAATTTCCTCTCATCTTTTTAAAACCTACACACACTGGGAGATAAGGTTTTGGAAAGCGAAAGGAAATCAGTCCCTCTAAAGTTTCACATGTGAACTACCCACTATTTAAATCCTTTGGTTTTTAAAGTGAGGCTTCCTGCAAACTCTATTCTTGTTTGGATAAATGACATACAAACAGAGGAATCGAATATGGGTAGGCTCAAAAGGCTGTTCCTGCCTCATCGGTTTTCTTTTATTTGGCCAACAGGTAGTTTTTCATTCGCTTCTTGCTGGATAATGTTTCGAATACAATGACTTGGTTTTCGTCCGTAATCTGTTTGAACCATTTATGCAGGAAGTCTTTTCGCTGGTTGGCAACCTGAATGCGCGCTTTGTCTCATTTTTTCACCTTTTTCTTGCGTGACAACGAACGCTGGGCTTTCTTCAGTTTCTTTTTGGAGTTGTATAAATGTTTCGGGTTTTTGTGTTTCTTTGTCTCGCCTAAATCATTTGTTGTAATAGGAAAATCCAAAATGCCTAAGTCGATTCCAATCTTTCTATCCGTGGCGTCCGTTTTCTTCTCTGCGAATATATGTTGAATTGAATGTCTTCAAAGCGCTCTCTTACCTTTTTCCTTAGCTGCTCGATTTTCGGATTTACTCGGTTAACCTATCGGCAGATTCGAAAAAGTTTAAGCGCTGCTTTTTAAGTGAATCGATTGTCTGCCCAATAAACAGCAAAACCATTTTGTTGAATGTACGCGGCTTCTTCATCTGTGGTTGTCAAATGCGTAAAAACAGCTTTTGCTTTTTTTGGAAAACGAACGGCAGCTGCTGTTTCGCCCTGATTAAAATAGAAAATGAGCTGTTCTTCCTGCGTGACGCGCCTGAAACCAATGAGGTTTTCCTCATCTCGCACATCATGCCATGCGGTCTCGCCAGCACTTAATACTTGCCAGTATTTCTTGCGGAAAGCAATCAATTCTTTGGTGTACTCTAACATCTTTACATCTTGTTCTTCCTCATCCCAAGGCATACATTTTCGGCAGTCCGGATCATCGAACCCGTCCAGGCCAATTTCAGTGCCATAGTAAATACACGGTGTACCTGGCTGTGCAAACATAAAAGCGAGTATCGTCTGAACAAGCGCTGTATCGTCATGGGCTTTAGTCAGTAACCTTGGTGTATCATGGGAATCTAGAAGATTAAACTGGATCTCATTTGTTTGTTTGCGGTACAGCATCCTCTGCTGTTCAAGGCCGTGCACCATCTCTGCTGGAGTGAAAGTTTTATTTAAAAAATACTCTTTCATTTTCTCAGCAAACACATAATTCATGATGGCATGAAACTCATCCCCTTCCAGCCATTTTTGACCGGAATGCCACAACTCTCCGATGATATAAATGTCTTCTTTTTCTGCGACACAGGCTGCACGAAATTCTTTCCAAAATTGATGATCCACTTCATTCGCTACATCCAGCCGCCAAGCGTCAATATCAAACTCACGAATCCAATAGACGGCAACGTCTAGTAAATACTCTTTGACCTCCGGATTGGCCGTGTTCAATTTGGGCATATGCCCCACAAAGCCATAGGCCTCATAATTTAGCTGATCCATATTGTTCATCTCAGACAGCGTTAATTCTTCATAAGCATCCACTGGGAAAGAATGAATATGAAACCAATCTTTGTAGCGAGAATTCTCCTGATATTTTAAGACATCTTGCCACTGTTTGGAATGGTAACCAATGTGGTTAAAAACAGCATCCAGCATAATCCGCATCCCTCGGTCATGCGCTTCACTCACGAGTCGCTTTAACACGGTTTTATCGCCGAAAGCAGGATCAATTTTCATATAGTCCGTCGTATCATATTTGTGGTTGGTTTTAGCTTCGAAAATCGGCGTCAGATACAAACCGTTGATCCCTAGCTCTTGCAAGTAATCCAACCGATCAATAATCCCTTGCAAATCTCCGCCATAAAAATCATCTGGTCCAGGATGTTTTTTGCTGCCCCATGGTAAGGTTCCTACTGGATCATTTTTTGAATCGCCATTTGCAAACCGATCTGGAAAAATCTGGTACCAAACCGTTTCTTTTACCCAGGTAGGTGATTTAAAACGATCCGTTTCATGAAAATACGGCATCCGAAAATAATTATTGACTTCCTCTAAGTATCTTTTTTTAAGCGGATAAACCCCGCGGTCGCAATAGAAAACTTCTGTATGATCATAACCTTTTACATGGAAACCATAGGCTACCCGCTTGGTCTCTTCTGTTGTCTCCACTCCCCAATAATCATGCAGATCCGTACTCGCAATTTTTTTCATCGGCTGCCCTTCTTTATACCAGTCATCCGTATAAAGTAAATAAGTATCCCCACTCATTAAATCGACAGCTTTCACATCATCTTTTTTCGTCCGCAAGCGTATGAACAAACGATTTTTCTCATATAAATAAGCGTACTCGCTTTCTGGCCGGTGATAAAGTGCAGCAGTATCCATTCTTCCAGCTTCCTCTCTCTATTCTTTTTGATGCAACGGTTTGCCTAGAAGTTGGAAAACCCTCCAGGTGAGTTGCCATACAGGATGATAGCCAGTCATTTTCCCCTAAAGTATATTCTACTAGTTGACACTTTTCAAAAATATGGTATGATTATCTATGCAGTTTAAAGAAAGCGCACATGGCGGAATGGTAGACGCGCCAGCTTGAGGGGCTGGTGGGGAGATTTCCCTGTGGAAGTTCGAGTCTTCTTGTGCGCATCAAATAATAAGTAAAAATCGTAGACTACTTCTAATAAAGTAATCTACGATTTTTTTATTTTTCAACAATGTTATTAATCTCCAAGCGATTTTCGATCACTAAATCCCCTAACATTTTATAGAGTGGGACAATGTCAAAATTTTTAGGGAATTCAAATTTAATTGCAGCCAATGTTTCATTTCGGCTCGTTCTTAACGTGTTTTTCATGTAGGTAACTGTAATTTCACTATCATCTAACCCTGCGCCAGCGGTTTCCATTTCTACATCAACAATATGGGAAAGATAAATAGACTTAAATGAAGTCTTTTTTCCAGTAGCTCCTTGTTTATCAATAAAGAGAATACGCAAATTTGTAAAAACGATAGCATCTCGAATTAGTCGGTAACCTGTTTGTATTTCTTCATTATCGAATAAATAATCACCATATTCATTCTCTAACTCTTCTGCTGTCTGTTCTGACATATTTCCCAAAGCACCTTGCACTATTTGATTAAAATTAAATCTAGCCATTCTTTTATCTCCTTCTTCAATTTTTTAAAAAACATTTTAAACAATGAAGTCTTTATAATACAAAGAATGGTAACAATAATCTCATCATCTATCAATTTATTATCAAATAAACTAATAAAGAGCAAGAGACATACCAGATGATGGATCCAGACGACTGAAAAATTGAAGTCATTCAAGTTTAATCCAATAATGAACCCCAGAAGTACCGCTTAG
>CAZKSU010000169.1:0-3813 GCA_964555455.1 uncultured Carnobacteriaceae bacterium | reverse complement strand
GTAAATGTGTAGCTTGAGACGTATTTTGTGAGATAGCCTTCAGCATTAATTTCCAACTCAACTGATGGGTGCGAGAAATTAATAGCGGGATGGGTTTCTGCAAAATTGTCTTCTAAGTAAGCATTGTTCAGCGTAACTCTATACTGTTTCCCGTTTTCTTCAGTGACTTCAACCTCACCTACATATTCCTCTTCAATCGTATGTTCAAACAATGGATAGAGTAATTCTAAAGCAGTCAATATTTTACCTTCTGTTTTTTTCCATTCGGGCTCAAACCCAGGCTCGTCAATCGAAAGCTTTTCATATTGCCACCCATCGATTTCTGCAGTTTGCGAAAAGTTTTGTCCCTCTCCAAGATACTCTTTATGTGTCCAGTTATATTCTCCATTCTCTAGTGCAATAAAGACTCCTTCGGCTGTCTGATTAATCTCTGGGTTCATCGCAACGGAAAACTCATAAGTCGCATTTTCTAGCGAGTGATTTTTCTGCCTTGCTTCTTCTGTATCCGTCATTAAACTTTCAATGTTGGATGGAGAACAAGCGCTTAAAGTGATCAGTGCAACGATAGGCAGAGCAAAGGCTATGAGTTTATTCTTCATCTATTGATCATCTCCTGTCGACTCGCTGTTTCTATTCTGCTGATGCATCTCTATATTGGTATTGCACATTGTCTTCACTGCGCACAACACTCTCAGATAAGCGCTCAAACGTCTCCACTTGTCCTTCATACTCAAGCACAATTTCTTCATCAGTTACTGTCACATAATCCAACTCAAATTCTTCAACAGCACTTGATGATGTCGTTGCATCTACTCTTTCATTTCTAAAAATAGCCACTTGATTTGAAGCTGTTTCAGGATTCACTAGGTAGAGATACGGGGTTTCAGTGTCGTCACCATCCATTAGTCCTACATACTCCAATGTAAAACTCTCGAAGGCTTCCTCAGCTGCACATCCTACTAAGAAAAGAAGACTTACCAAGATGAATGCGAAAATATTTTTTAAGTGCTTCAATAGGATTCCTCCTTGTACTTTTTCTATTCTTCAGATGTGCTCCTATATTGATATTGAACCCTGTCTTCATTTTGCACCACACTTTCGGACAAGCGCTCAAAAGTTTCGGTTTGGCCTTCGTATTCAATCACAATTTCTTTATCCGTTACTGTCACTTTTTCCAAATCATAGGTTTCTTCATTTATTCCGATTTCCATTTCATTCGCTCTTTCATTCCTTAAAATAATCACTTGATCTTCCGCACGGCTTGGTGAGACCATATAGCGAATAGGCGTTTCTGCGTCATCTAGAGAGACAGTGCCAATGTCACTAAGAGTGAAGCTTTCAAAAGCTTCTTCCGTTGAACAACCAGCCATGACCAGTGACCCTAAACTAAAAAATAATAAGATCTTTACTAAACGTCTCATTATCCAGCTCCTTCATTTATTGCTTCATTAAATTATTCCTGTATTCCTCAATGCTGCTGTCGTATTCAATGACAAATCGATTGCCATCTTCTCTTTCGAAATAAGAATCGGAAAGAGCCTTAAACTTTGCTCGTTCTCCCTCGTATTCTAAAATGATTTCCTCTACTGTGGCCTCTAAAAAACGAATCTCATAAAGAGGTTCTTCATAAACCGGCTGGCTATTGATGAAATCAGCAAATTCTTCCTCGCTCATTTCCTCGATGGCTTCAAGGTCTTCTTCTGTAAAGCCTTCTTCAAACGTTTCTACATAAACTTTATTCTCCGTTGTATCAATAATATAAGTATGCGGTGTTCCAATATCACTTTCTGAACTCACATAGCCTGGTGCAGCGGACAGCATAAAGCTTCCTGTAATTTCTTCTGCCCCGCAACCAGCTAGTACGACTGTAAACAGCAGCAACATCATCTTTTTCATCAATACTATCCTCCAATTATTCATCGATTCTGGTTAACATCAAAGAATTCACATAATGCGGGTAGAGTTTATCCCCTTCGTTCAATTCAATGACCGGACGTTTGGAAGCCGTATCGCCTCTGTTTATCATGGCATATATATTATGCGTCGGTGCGTATAAGTTTTCAGCTACTTCAAACACCCGCGGTTCATTGCTGTCACTGAAGAGAAAAATTTCTGTATGTACAGGGGCTGACTGTTCGGTGATTTCATAAACTCCCGCTTCAAAATGCTTACCGACTTCGTAAATGCCTGCTTTTAATTCCACTGTGTTTCCGTCTTCGGAAAGCGTAAGAGGCTGCTCTTGTTCGTATTCATGTATAGGAACCCCCTCGAATGCGCTGCTTTCCTCTTCCGTTCCTTCAAATTCGCCCAGCCATTCTTCTTCTCTCGTATCAAAGACATAGGGGTAATCCGGCAAAGCATTTCCATAGAACACTACAATTTCAGGATTGCTTCCGACAATTTCAATGGTATGGCCTTCAATGAAGTCCACTTGGGCAATGATTACCCCATAACTCGGATGAAACATATTTTCAAAATAGAGAGCATTTTCACTATCTCGGATTGTCATCGTGCCCACTCGGTAACTTTCGGGTTCTTGTGGTGTATTGGGATCAGTGAAGCCACCATAACTCATGCTTGGATCTTCTTTTTGTCCAATCAACGATACACGACCCGGGGGCAGTTCTTCTCCAATGGTATAGATGCCTTCTTCAAGTAAAACCGGTTCGTGTTCAATAGCTTCTAAACTGGGCTGCAGGATGTCTTCACTGAACGGTTCCGGAAGATAATGTTCTTTTTCTTCGCCAATGATTTCCCGACTTTCTTCAAAGGCCGCTATTTTTTCAGGCTGAACAACAAAAGGCTGGCCGTCGTATTTAGGCGTTCGCAGCCCTGTAAACGAACTGCAGGCATTTAATAAGACAAGGGTTAAACTCAGAAGCGGAACTTTAAATCGCTGTTTAATCATCTCGTTGCCCCCTAGCATAGGAATAGACAGGCAAGTCATATAAGATGGCGTACTGCTCAGCTGTCCCTAAGGGCGCCACTTCAATACTTTCTGAGCCCAGCTGTCGCACTCGTTTATACAAAGCAATCTCATGCTCTTCAGACAAATCCGCTAAAGGGATGCAGAGTAACTGATTATCAATATGGTAAGAGTTCCTTGACAAAAAACCTTCTTGTTTCAGATCCGCTACTTCCTCTTCCGAACAGACTATCAGATAATATAGCGGACGTTTTTCATTTAGGTTATTCGTCGCATGCAGTTTTTTGTCTTTCAAGAAGAAAACCTGGTCTGCATACTCATCTAAGTTATCGAGTAAATGTGACGCAATCATGATAATTTTTCCTTGTTTGCGTAATTCAATCAATACACTTGAGACTAACGACACGTTCTCAGGATCCAAGCCGTTCATCACTTCGTCCATCAGCATGATGGGCGTATCAGCCGCAACCATCATCGCAAAGCATAGACGTTGGCGCATCCCCAGGGAATATTCTTCCACTTTTCGGTCGACATAATGATCCATCCGCAAGCGCGTGATAATCTGTTCAACATCCGCTACTCTGCCCGACCACATTTGCGCATACATTCTGATATGTTCACGTCCCGAGAAATTCTCAAACAAATCCGCCTGGTCCGGGAAAAAAGTGATTTGCTGATGCAGAGCCAAAACATCTTGGTCACTAGCCGTATACGATTGACCATCAATTAAAATCTCGCCTTCTAAAATCGGAATAAACCGCATAATCGCATTGAACAGAGTCGTTTTTCCTGTGCCATTGGGTGCGACCAAGCCCACAATCTGTCCATCGTATAAATGGAAAGAAATATCTTTCAACACATCTAAATAGCCCTAAGAAACACATAAC
>CAZKSU010000168.1:0-3841 GCA_964555455.1 uncultured Carnobacteriaceae bacterium | reverse complement strand
ATATACCCGTCCAGCCAATCGGTAAAACTGGCGACAATAAAAATAATCCCTGCAAGTAAAATATGAAGTTCAATTTCCGAGCCTAACCATTCCACCATGCCCCAATCAAAAGGATAAGCGGTTAAAAGTAAAAAGAACGGAATTAAAAGTAAACGCAAAAACGTTAATTTATTTGGTAAATTCAAAGTGATTGCCCCCTAATAACCAATCATCGGCTATTCTGTAAATTCTAGTATCATGTCTTGGCGTATCACATCGGCTGCTTCCGGTGCGTATTCCAGTGTCGTCTCATTTAAACGGATTTCTGTCACCGGCGCATTCCCAATGACAAGATCCACTTGAGCCACATCGGCGCCAAAGGTTGCAGACAGAGTACTCCCGCTTTCAATTAAGCCTTGTTCTACTGTAGAGCCGTCAACGGTGATGCTGACCCATGAGTCGCCGTCTGTCGCTGCTAATTCAACCGTCTGTTCCTCAGGATGCGGGCCGGAAATCGTATAGGTTGTGGCTGCTCCTGTGCTTTCTGCAATCTCAGCCGTCTGTTCATCCGCTTCTTCTTCGGAATCGTCCGTCGCTGCCTCTTCCGTGTTTTCTGCTTCATCACCGGCGGCTTCTTCATTGGTTTCGTCTGAGACAGGTGCTTCGACTTGTTCGGTATTTTCTTCGTTAATGAGCGAATTCTCACTATTTCCTGCTCCATCCAATTGACGGTAAGCGAAATAAATCACCAGAAAGATAGCCGCTACCAGCAAGAAAATAAGCACCATCGGCAAATATTCGCTAAAGTCGCTTAAAAAGCCGCTGCGTTTCGAAGATTTCCGGCGTACCGGCGGAACGTTGTCGCTTCCACTATACTCTTCGCTGGCCTCTTTTGAGGCTTCGCTTATGTTCTCATCCAGCAATTTCTCGCCATCCAAACCGACGATATCGGCATATTGTTTAATAAAGGCCCGGGTATAAAACTGGCCGGGCAGGACCTCCGGATTGCCATCTTCAATGGCTTGTAGATACCTTTTTTGAATTTTTGTAATTTGCTGTAGGTCGTCTAACGTGTAGCCTTTGTCTAATCGTGCTTCTTTTAAAATTTCACCAATTTCATTCATGCATTCCACCTACCACTTAATTTAAATTTCATCCTTTGCTTTGTTGCTCGATTCGGGAAACCTTTTTACACATGATAAATTATAACATAGAATAGAGGGGTAAACTAGACTTTTAGAGGATTCCATTTTTAGGCAGAAAAGGAGGGTTTCCCTGATTTTATCCCGTTTGTCCATCCCCATCTTCTCATTTTTCCTCATTTTGTAAAGCGATGGTCTTTGCAGGACACCAGCTTTCTAAAATAAAAAGAAAGGCCATCCAATTTGAATGACCTTTCCCATTTCTTACTGATTCAATTCTTTTTGCAAAGCTTCCACTTTATCTGTTCGCTCCCAAGTAAATTCAATATCTGAGCGCCCGAAATGACCATAAGCGGCTGTTTCTTTAAAAATCGGTTTCTTTAAATCCAGCATTTCAATAATTCCTGCTGGCCGTAAATCAAAGTGTTTACGGATCGCACGGATCAGTTCCCCATTGGACACCTTGCCGGTTCCAAACGTTTCGACGGCAATGGACACGGGCTGAGCCACTCCAATCGCATAAGCCAGTTGAATTTCAGCTTTATCGGCTAAACCGGCCGCGACAATGTTTTTCGCAATATAGCGTGCCGCGTAGCTGGCTGAACGGTCGACTTTCGTTGCGTCTTTTCCGGAGAAAGCTCCTCCTCCGTGGCGAGCAGATCCGCCATACGTATCCACGATAATCTTGCGTCCGGTCAGACCGACGTCTCCTTGCGGTCCGCCGATCACAAAACGGCCCGTCGGATTAATGTAGTATTTGGTGTCCTCATCCAGCCACTGTTTTGGAATAACAGCCTGGATGACGTGTTCTTTAATATCCGCTGACAATTGTTCATAGGTGACGTCTGGACGATGCTGCGCACTGACTACAACCGCATCCACACGAATCGGCAGTCCCTCTTCTGTATATTCAACCGTCACTTGCGCTTTGCCGTCCGGTCTTAAATAAGCAAGCGTCCCGTCTTTGCGCACTTCTGCTAATTTTCGAGCCAAATCATGGCTTAAAGAAATCGGCAGCGGCATTAAATTCGGTGTTTCATTGCTGGCATAGCCAAACATAATACCTTGGTCGCCTGCTCCTATTTTATCTAAATTATTCGATGCCTCGGTTTCTTTGTACTCGAGTGATTGATCGACACCCACTGCAATATCAGCGGATTGATCATCAATTGCTACAATTACAGCACATGTTTCGGCATCAAAACCGAATTTCGCACGTGTATACCCAATCTCTCGAACCGTTTCACGAACCACGCTTTGAATGTCGACATAGGATTCGGTGCGGACTTCGCCGCTCACAAAGACAAGTCCAGTCGTTACCACTGTTTCACAGGCAACGCGTGAATTTGGGTCTTTTTCTAACATCGCATCTAAAATCGCATCGCTGATTTTGTCCGCCATCTTATCTGGATGGCCTTCAGTAACGGATTCGGATGAAAACAATATTTTTTCTGTCATAAACATATTCCCCCTAAATTTTTGCGGTTACAAGGCTTCCGGCACGGATGTGACGTCCTATCGGGAATACAATGTAAGCCTCATATATTCTATCATAGGCAACGGGGGATTGCACAGGATTTTCGTTATTTCCTTCTCCTATAAAATGAGGTATGATAAAACAGGAAAAGGAGGAATTTTATGTATTCATTGCTCTTACGGATGTTTTATCATCCGGTGATTTTTTTCTTTGCGCTTCCCTTATTTTATATGGCCTTAGGGGTGGTCTTTTCTATTCCCTATGCATCGCTTCATGGGCTTTCACTTCTGATGTTTTATTTTTTTATTCTAATCAATCAAATGCTGGAAAATGTTCTGCTGCGCCTGCCTGAGCAGGAACAAGCTTTCCCCAACACTTTTTTTCTCGTGCTGGAGCTTTTAAATCTGGGCGCTATTTTTTATTTCGGCTGGCAGTATTCTTGGATAGCCAGTCTGGTGCTGATCGGCTTCACGCTGATTACTCAGCTGCAATTTTTACTTGATTATTATGATTTAGAACTCTTCAGGGCAGCCATTGCGAGCACTTTTAAAGTCTTTCTGCTCAACGGCTTTGCCTTTTATATCGGCACCCACTTCATGCATGTGCAGCTTCTGCCAGCTTTCTCTGGTTTATTCTTTCCCTTTTTCTTGCATGAAGCTTCGCGAATGGAAAAGAAGGGAAACCCCAAAGTCGTCGGCTTATTTCTTGGCTTAAGCTACTTCATCGGCACTGTCTTTTTATGGCAGCAAGCCGGCTGGATGAGTCTGTCTCTTTGGCTGACCCTCCCATTTGCATGGGCTGTTTTTAAAGATTACAATGGGCAGACCGCTTCTACTTTTGCGATATTCTTTGCTTTAGCCTTCATTCTTTTAATCGCCTGGAATATTTCCTAACAAAAAAAGCTAATGGCTTCAGATGATCACTCATCTAACCATTAGCTTCTTTCTTTTATATGGATGGCTCAGGACGGAGTTGAACCGCCGACACACGGAGCTTCAATCCGTTGCTCTACCAACTGAGCTACTAAGCCGAAAAATGTCGTAAGGAGGATGAGGGATTTGAACCCCCGCGTGCCGTTAAGCACCTGTCGGTTTTCAAGACCGATCCCTTCAGCCGGACTTGGGTAATTCTCCATAAGTAAAAGTTTTTACAGGCTGAAAATAAAAAAATGACCCCTACGGGATTCGAACCCGTGATACCGCCGTGAAAGGGCGATGTCTTAACCACTTGACCAAGGGGCCTT
>CAZKSU010000167.1:0-3891 GCA_964555455.1 uncultured Carnobacteriaceae bacterium | reverse complement strand
GTGATATCCCGCACTTGAGTATAAATGGCTTCTATATTGCTTTCCATAACAATAGCCCCGATCACAGTCTGGGGTTCTGTCGTCGAGAAAACCGGTTCGATCATCCGCCAACGCCGGGCATTGACTGCCCGGTTAACTACTTGACGGGCGGTAGAACTACCTTGCAGGATGGCTAAACGGATATCGTCGTCACTTAATAGCTGGCCCACTGCCAACTGCTGTGTGTTGTCGCTGTTGCCTACCACTACAAAGTCATTGTCCACTACCACAATGCCTGTTGTTGCGGTTCCTGAAAAATCGGCAATTAAAGTTTCCAATTCTTCCAGCGGTTCTAAGCCTTCCGGTGCTTCTGTAATCTCTTCATGCATTTCTAAAAAAGGCAGAATCGAATTTTCTAAGAAATTCATTTGCAATTGCTGATTTTCAGTAAAGTTGCTTACTAATTGACGTTCCGTCTGCGTAATAAAATTCGCCCCGATAAGCTGCAGGGCGAATATGATAACCATAACGATGATAAAAACGATTTTGGCATTGATTGTTTGGTAAAAACGCATTTTTTTCATGTTTAAATCTCCGATTTATCTGGGTTCCTTAGATAATAGCCGACACCGCGCCGAGTGATGATGTAGGTAGGATGGCTTGGGTTGTCTTCCACTTTTTCACGCAGACGCCGAATCGTAACATCGACTGTACGAACATCCCCTAAATAATCAAAGTCCCAGACCTCTTCCAATAGATGTTCACGAGTCATCACCTGTCCCACATGGCGAGCTAAATAGTGAAGCAACTCAAATTCACGATGGGTCAATTCAATAACTTCACTGTTTTTAGTGACGTAATAAGCATCTGGATGAATCGTTAAATCGCCTATTGTAATATCATTCGTCTCTTTTTCGGCTTCTTCCTCGACTAATTCTGTAGCGGTTTGACGGCGTAAATTGGCTTTGACCCGTGCCACTAATTCGCGGTTAGAGAAAGGCTTTGTCACATAATCATCCGCACCAAGCTCTAGACCGAGTACTTTATCGATTTCTGTTTCTTTTGCGGTTACCATAATAATTGGCATATTATGGGTCTTGCGGACTTCTCGCACCACTTCCAGCCCATCCATTTTAGGCAGCATGACATCTAAAACGATTAACTCAGGGTTTTCCTCTTCCACCTTCTCAACCGCTTCTTCTCCGTCAAAAGCCACTACAACTTCAAAACCTTCTTTTTCAAGATTAAACTTTATAATATCTGAAATAGGTTTTTCGTCATCTACTACTAATATTTTTTTCATTAATATGTGCTCCTCAATTTTATAAGACTGATTTTGTCATTCATTAAACTCGAGAATATGTTCACTTATCGACAAATTGTAGCATATCTCTAGCCTATATGCAATTTCTTCCCTCTCTAAAAACCCTTACAATTCGCTTTGTATCAACGTTTCTACTGAACCGAATCGATTAACATGGCAATCGTTTCATTGGCGACCGCTTCTTTCAGCGGGTGAACCTCTAATTCAAACATTTTTGGAGTGCCATTCAATAAAACGACACAGATAACCGGATTTAGACCTTCTTCTTTAATAAATTTAGGATCAAATTTGATCAGTGGGTCTCCTCTTTTGACCGCCATCCCTTTTTTTAATTGGCTTTCGAATCCTTCACCTTTTAAATCAATCGTGTCGATGCCAATATGAATCAGCAATTTTATCTCATCACTAATCGATAGATACACCGCATGACCGCTTTCTGCCACTTGCTCCACTCGTCCGTCAATGGGTGAATAAACCACTTGGCTGGTCGGATGGATGCCATACCCGTCGCCAATGAGTTTTTGTGAAAAAATCTGATCTTCTACTTCTTCAATTGGAATAATTTCACCATCCACTACAGCTGGCACTTCTATCCGAATATTATTTTCTGACAAAATCTATCGACTCCTTTATTTTCATCTGACAACTTCTTCTATTATACCTTATATTTAACAATGCTTACATTGCATTTCATTTTAAGATTTCTATTATTTTTGGTATTGTATATTAAAGATAATTCAATTCAGAACAAATAACAATTTTTTTCCAAAAAACAAGAGAAAGTTTTAGAAAAGAGGAAAAAGTATGAGTACAGTAACCATTATTTCGCTTTCCATTGTCGTTCTTTCAATCATTCTGGTGGCGGTCATAGGGTTTGTGGCTTATAAAAAAGCAAAGCCTGCTCTTGACAATATCCAAGAGACCAAAGAAGTTGTCAACCAGAAAGTGAACTACTTTACACGTGAAGGCGAGCATATCAAAGAACGCGTTGATTTACTCACGAATCGTGTACAAGGGATTCAGAAAGAAGTCGATGTGAAATCTGCTCAATTTGAAGATTTAACCGATGAGCAAGGAAAATTTGCTACTTCTTTACGTTACTTGCAAAGCCATGCAGGAGAATATACATCAGGTATCTCTAAAAATGTGAAGGACGAATTAAAGGAAGACGGTCCAAAACTGGCTGAAACCTTTAAACGTGCCTTTAAAAAGACATGGGGCAAACAAAAAGTACGGTATAAAAAATAAATTTAGATGAGAAGGATGAATAAAATGAGAAGAACAAATTGGAGTATGGTTATACTGGCTTCTGCTTTATCAGCACTTGCCGCTCTTCTATTTGCACCAAAATCCGGTAAAGAGCTGCGCGAAGAGATCAAAACAAAAGCGGAGGATACAAAGGATTCATTCAAAGAAGGCAAGGGACATTTAGTCGAAGACTTTAAACAGTCTTACTTCGAAGCAGCAGAAGAAGTCGAAATCGAATTGGCTCACTTAGACAAACGCCAAAGAGAACTGAATGAAACAATTGCTTCTATTGAAAGTGATTTGAGAGGCTAAATAACCATCAAAGGAGGATGCATCAAAAAGATGCATCCTTTTTGTTTTGTCAAACAATGGAAGTGAGAATAGCCTCGTCTTTTAAACACTACTGTGCTCGCCGTTTAGAGCCTTCTGCAGCTGCAGGAAAAAGCCCAATAAAAAAGCACCAAAGACTGATTGATCGCCTTTGGTGCTCCTGTTTACATATTTGGAATTTGGTCTTCTGGATAATAAGTTAAAGAAGAGAATTTATTGTATTCCTTGATGAAGAGCAATTTCACGTCTCCCCTGGCACCAGATCGGTTTTTCTCTATAAGGACTTCAATCACGTTGTCTTCTTCCGCTTCCTCTTCATCCTCTTCTTCGCTTCGGTAATAATCTTCTCTATATAAGAAGGCGACGATATCCGCATCCTGCTCCAAGGAACCTGACTCTCGCAGGTCACTTAAAATAGGCCGTTTATCCTGTCTGGATTCCACACTACGAGACAATTGGGAAAGTGCAATGACTGGCACATTCAATTCCATCGCCAATTTTTTCAATTGCCGGGAAATTTCTGAAACTTCTTGCTGTCTCGATTCTTGTCCAGATCCTTCAATTAATTGTAGATAGTCTATGATGATCAAGCCGATGCCGCCGCGTTCTTGCATTAACCGTCTCGATTTCGCCCGGATTTCAGATACTCGAATTCCAGGGGTATCATCGATAAAGATATTCGCCTTAGACAGACTGCCCATCGCCACAAATAACTTTTCAAATTCTTCTTCTGTCAGCTGCCCAGTTCTCAGATTGTTCGCATTAATCGTTCCTTCTGCACAAAGCATACGGTTAACAAGCTGCGTAGCTCCCATCTCTAAACTGAAAATTGCCACATTTTCATTTGTCGATGTTCCTATATTTTGCGCGATATTCAAAGCAAAGGCTGTTTTCCCCATACCAGGGCGGGCAGCTAAAATAATTAACTCATCTTCATGCAAACCGGCCGTCATCAAATCAAGCGCTCGGTAGCCTGAAGATAAACCGGTGATTTCTTCATTGTTTTTATA
>CAZKSU010000166.1:0-3893 GCA_964555455.1 uncultured Carnobacteriaceae bacterium | reverse complement strand
GACATCATTTATACTGGAAATCGCTGAAAAAGCGAAAAAGGAGAAATTATATAAATGATGAATCAAACCTTGCTTAGCTTGTATGCCGTCATGGTGTTATTATCACCGGTGAATATTTTATCTTATTTTACAGATGAAACAACGAATACAGAAGCAAACGGAGAAATCGAAGACTTAAATGAAGCAGACAAAGCAATGAACCATTTAGTCGAGAATTTATGGACTCTCTATACAATTGACAATAATGAGAATGACGAAAAAGCAGTCACCACATTAGAAACTTCACGAGCTGCAGCCGCTGCACCCGAAATATCGCCTGAAGAAGAGCAGCGCCTAGCGTTTGAAGAGTGGCTCAATGACTTGCCCGTTTATGAAGAAGACACTCCCCAAGGGGAATTTATCCAAACCATTGCGCCGGCTGCTGTTTTAATCGCCGATGCGCATGGCATTTATCCTTCCGTAATGCTCGCTCAAGCGAGTTTAGAATCGAGCTGGGGTCAATCTGGCTTAGCGCAAGAGTACAACAATTTAATGGGAACCAAAGGCAGCTGGAATGGCGAGAGTATTACTGTCCGCACTCGCGAAGACATTAACGGCGAAAGCGTCTATATCAATGCCGGCTTTAGCGTCTATGATTCATGGGCAGATTCCCTGTACCGCTACGGTTTGCTTATGGCAGACGGACTTGAGTGGGATTCCGATTACTACAGCGGTGTCTGGCGTGAAAACACCGACTCTTATAAAGATGCGACCGCTTGGCTGCAAGGACGTTATGCCACAGACAGCTCTTATGCTGCGAAACTGAACGCAACGATTGAAAGTTTCAATCTCGATCAATATGATGAAATCGAGCCTTTTGAGATGGAAGTCGAATTGGATGATGTGATTGAGTTAATTGAAGAATAAATAGAAATGAACACCAGCCGCAGTGCGGCTGGTTTTTTTATGTCCGAAAAAGGTCTATCGTTCACGTAAATGATTTATGCGGACGTTAAACCCCTCTATCGTTCACGTAAATAATTTATAGGGACGTTAGACCCCTCTATCGTTCACGTAAAATATTTATGTTAAAATAAGAGTCTCGATCAGCGGGATCAATGATTTACAGCCGGGTTAAACCCTCTAATGACAACTATCCATGCCCATTAGCCCGTTCAATCGGCGGAAATCAGCAACCTCCGGCCCGAACCCTTTAGCAGAAAGAAAACTTTTTTGCTTTCAACCCCTCAATATTGCTAAAATAGAAGGGATAAAATCTAGAAGAGGTGCTCGGGTGAAAATTTTATTTATTGGGGATGTGGTAGGGAAAGTGGGCCAGCGCATGGTCCGCGATTATCTGCCGCGCTTACGCCAAGTATATAAACCACAAGTCGTGATTGTTAATGGAGAAAATGCTGCGGATGGCCGAGGGATCACAGAGAAAATCTATAAGGAACTCTTGTCTTTAGGGGTCGATATGGTCACTATGGGAAACCATACCTGGGACAACTATGACATTTACAACTTTATCAATGAGTCGACGCATATTATCCGTCCGGCCAATTATGAACGCAATGAGAAAGTGCCCGGACGAGGGATGCGGGTCTTGCGTCTGAATGACCAGAAATTAGCCGTGATCAACTTATTCGGGCGCTCATTTATGGGGAGCTACGATGACCCGTTTCGCGTGGGCGATGAACTGATTCGCGAAGCCAAAAAACAGACCAATCATATCTTCATCGATTTCCATGCTGAAGCTACAAGTGAAAAACAGGCCGCGGGCTGGTATTTTGATGGCAAAGTCTCTGCTGTGGTGGGGACGCATACCCATGTCCAGACGAATGATGCGCGGATTTTAAAACAAGGGACGGCTTTCCAAACAGATGTGGGCATGACAGGTTTTTACGACGGCATTATCGGGATGCAAAAAGAAGCGATTTTAGAGAATTTTACGACCCAGATGCCGACCCGCTTTACCACACCGGACAGCGGCGAAGGCCAGCTGAACGCGGTTTTAGTCGATACAAATGACAAAACGGGGCTGGCTCAAAATATCCAGGCGATTCGCATCGACAGCGATACGCTGTTTATGAATTAAGAAATTTTGAAGAAATAAGAGGAGTGAACGGTTTGCCTCAAGACACTGAACATACACCAATGATGAAACAGTATTTTGATATTAAAAAAGATTACCCAAACGAGTTTTTATTTTTCCGGCTCGGGGATTTCTACGAATTATTTTACGAAGATGCCGAGAAAGCGTCTCAGATTTTGGAAGTGACGCTGACGGCGCGCAATAAAAATGCCGAAAACCCGATTCCGATGTGCGGGGTGCCTTACCATTCGGCGCAAGGCTACATCGACACCTTGATCGAAAAAGGCTACAAGGTCGCGATTGCGGAACAAGTCGAAGACCCGAAAGAAGCCCAGGGCATGGTCAAGCGCGAAGTCGTCCAGGTGGTCACACCGGGAACGGTCATGCAAGGGCAAGTGGTGCATGAAAATGAGAATAACTACCTGGCCGCCATTTTGGAACAAGACGGCGCTTATGCACTGGCTTACGCGGATTTAACGACCGGCGAGCTGCGGGCGACGAAATTGACGTCGAAAGCAGAAGTCTACAGCGAAGTGGCCGGTCTGGAAATGAAAGAAGTGCTTTTTTATGAAGGAGAAAGTGTGGATTTACGGGCGGAGCTGGAAAACCGCTTGGGCATTGTGTTTTCTTTTTTAAATAAAGAAGCGCTGGCGATGGATCAAGAAACTTTTGACTTTGTCACCGAAGACATTGACGATGAGAGTTTATTGCCGGTTTTAAAATTATTATTGGATTACTTAGCCAAAACCCAAATGCGTAGTCTCGATCATCTGCAAAAAGCAGAAGCATACGATACCACGCATTATTTAGTTTACACGCAAGAAGTGCGGCGCAATTTGGAGCTGACGACCTCACTTCGGGACGGAACCCGCAGCGGGACGCTTTTGTGGGTGTTAGATGAGACGAAGACGGCCATGGGCGGGCGGATGCTGAAAAACTGGCTCGACAAGCCGCTCATCAACAAAACGGAAATCACTTACCGCCAAGATTTAGTCGAAAGTCTGATGAATCATTTCTTTGAACGCACCGATTTAAACGAAGTGTTGACGCGTGTCTATGATTTGGAACGGCTGGCCGGACGGGTCGCTTACGGCACCGTCAACGCCCGCGATTTAGTCCAGCTCAAGCGGTCGTTGGAGCAGGTGCCGATGCTGACTCACATCCTATCGCTGATGAATGCAAACGGTATTTGGGACACGCTGCTGTCGCAAATTGATCCGGTCGAAGAAGTGCGTGAATTAATTGAGCACGCCATTCAAGAGGAGCCGCCGATTTCCATTACCGAAGGGGAAATCATCAAAGACGGTTTCAATGCGCAGCTGGATGAGTACCGCAATGCGATGACCAACGGCAAGCAGTGGCTGGCCGAGCTGGAGGCCAAAGAGCGGGAAGTGACCGGCATCCGCAATCTGAAAGTCGGCTTCAATAAGGTCTTTGGCTACTATATTGAAATCACCAAAGCCAATTTAGATAAAGTCGAAGAAGGGCGCTACGAGCGCAAACAGACCCTGACCAATTCCGAGCGTTTTATCACGCCGGAACTGAAAGAAATGGAAGCGACCATTTTAGGAGCAGAAGAAAAATCGCAGGCGCTGGAGCATGAGCTTTTTGTGCAGATCCGCGAAGAAGTGAAAAAAGAAATCGAACGCCTGCAGCAGCTGGCGCGGCTGATTGCACAAATTGATGTGCTGCAAAGTTTTGCGCAAGTGAGTGAAGATTACCATTACGTGCGGCCGACTTTCCATGAGGATTCACAAGATGTGCATGTGGAAGAAGGACGGCATCCGGTGGTGGAGCGCGTGATGGAACAGCAAGAATA
>CAZKSU010000165.1:0-3909 GCA_964555455.1 uncultured Carnobacteriaceae bacterium | reverse complement strand
CTTTAGCACTTGATGAAATCCCTGAAACGTTAACAGTTATCGGTGGAGGATACATCGGTTCTGAATTAGCCGGCGTATTTGCTGGTTTAGGAACAAAAGTAACAATTCTTGAAGGTTTAGATTCTATCCTAGCTGGTTTTGACAAAGACATGGTCAAACTCGTTGAGAAAGAATTCAAAAACAACGATGCTGAAATTATTACCAATGCCATGGCTAAAAGTGCTGAAGAAACAGATTCTGGCGTTACAGTGACGTATGAAGTGAACGGTAAAGAAGAAACGGTTGAATCAGATTACGTATTAGTTACTGTAGGCCGTCGTCCGAATACAGACGATCTCGGTTTAGATATCGCTGGTGTGGAAGTAGACGATCGCGGACTTGTAAAAGTTGACGAACAAGGTCGTTCAGTAAGTGCAGACAGCATTTACGCCATTGGAGACATTGTTCCGGGTGCTGCACTGGCACATAAAGCGTCTTACGAAGGTAAGATTGCGGCAGAAGCAATCTCTGGTAAGAAAGTTGCGGTAGATTACCGTGCAATGCCAGCAGTTGCATTTACTCATCCTGAAATTGCTTCAGTAGGCTACACAGCAGACGAAGCAAAAGAAGCAGGATTAGAAGTTTCAGCAACTAAATTCCCATTAGGCGGTAACGGACGTGCAATCTCTATGGATCGTACGGAAGGTTTCGTTCGCTTAGTTACAACGAAAGAAGACCACGTCATTGTTGGGGCTCAAGTTGCAGGAGTTAACGCATCGGACTTAATTTCTGAGTTAAGTCTTGCGGTTGAAAGTGGTATGAATGCGGAAGACATCGCGCTTACAATTCATGCTCACCCGACATTAGCTGAATCTGTCATGGATGCAGCAGAAGGTGCGCTTGGCTTGCCAATCCACATGTAATAACAACTTCTAAAATAAAAGACTGAAGGTCTGTCTCAGATCTTCGGTTTTTTATTTTGTCTTTTTTTACAAAAGGCCTAAATTATGCTATCTTTGAAGGTAGAGAAGTGTTAGTACATTGAGATGGGAGATACAAGCATGTCGTTAATTGAAAAACGAGACACATTGATCAAAGAGTGGCTGAAAGCAGCTGCTGAAGATATTGAACAGGCATTAGAAGAGGATTTAGATATCGAAACAAAAACCAGCCGAACAGATTTAGTCACCAATATGGACCGGCAAATTGAGGAGCGGATGGTTGAGCAAATCAAGAAGCATTTTCCAAAAGATAAAATTATTAGTGAAGAAGGTTTCGGGGATGATATCCGCACCATTGATATCCAGGAGGAGACCGTCTGGTTTTTAGATCCTATCGATGGAACGCTCAACTTTGTTTTGCAGCAAGAAAATTTTGCTGTCATGTTAGCGGTCTATGAAAAAGGAATCGGCCAGCAAGCCTACATTTACGATGTGAAGAAGGAAAAATTGTATTGGGCAATTAAAGATCAAGGCGTTTATTGCAATGACCAATTGCTTCCGAAAATCAAAAACCTCCCTTTGGAAGAAGGCTTATTTGCTTCAAATAGTATGTATCTCTCCGATGAACAAGTGGCACTGAATGCGGAAATTACCAAACGGGCAATGGGTGTCCGCACCATTGGATCGGCGGGCATTGAAGCGACCGAGGTCACAAAAGGAAGTACAGTGGCTTATGTCTCCTATGGACTGAAGCCTTGGGATGTTGCTCCAGGACTGATGATGATTCAAGAAAATGGAGGAGTGGTTACGACATTTGAAGGAGAAGCAATCAATTTGCTGCAATCCAATCCTACCATTATGGGAACTCCTGCTGCGAATGAAGAAATCCAAAAGCTTATAAAATAATGAAAAAAATTATTGTGTTTACTCTTGAAAGCTGTTAAACTACCTAAGTATTTTTTACTGATTACAAAAAGTAATCGGATTGAGGAGATTTTATTAAATTATGAATACAAGAAATGATTTAAGAAATATTGCGATTATTGCTCACGTTGACCATGGGAAAACGACATTGGTTGATCAATTACTGACACAATCTACAACGTTAGACTCGCACAGTGAATTAGAAGATCGCGCGATGGATTCTGACGCACTTGAAAAAGAACGCGGAATCACTATTCTGTCTAAAAACACAGGTGTCCGCTACAAAGACCATACTATAAATATTCTGGATACACCTGGACACGCGGACTTTGGTGGAGAAGTAGAGCGTATTATGAAAATGGTCGATGGGGTTATTTTGGTTGTTGACTCAGCTGAAGGTCCTATGCCGCAAACACGTTTTGTGCTTCAAAAAGCGCTTGACCAACAAATCCAGCCAGTTGTTGTTGTGAATAAAATTGATAAACCATCTGCTCAGCCTGAAAAAGTGGTTGACCAAGTGTTGGATCTGTTTATCGAATTAGATGCAGATGATGACCAATTAGAATTCCCGGTTGTTTATGCTTCAGCCATTAATGGAACAAGCAGTTATTCTGCAGA
Organism: uncultured Carnobacteriaceae bacterium; assembly: GCA_964555455.1. Lineage (GTDB taxonomy): Bacteria > Bacillota > Bacilli > Lactobacillales > Carnobacteriaceae_A > Atopostipes. The sequence continues at coordinate 1,447 of CAZKSU010000165.1, read as the reverse complement.
TCCAGCTGATCAAGAAGAAACGTTTGATCCAATTTTTGAAACGATTTTAAAAGAAGTGCCAGCACCTATTGACAATAGTGATGAGCCGCTTCAATTCCAAGTTTCTCTACTAGATTACAACGATTATGTTGGCCGTATAGGAATCGGACGTGTATTCCGCGGTGAAATTAACGTTGGAGATAACGTTAGCTTAAACAAATTAGACGGCACTGCGAAAAGTTTCCGTGTGACAAAATTATTTGGATTCTTTGGTTTAGGCCGTCGCGAAATTGAATCTGCGAAAGCAGGAGACATTGTAGCCGTTTCCGGATTCGAAGACATTAATGTTGGAGAGACGGTTACACCGACAGATCATTTAGATCCATTGCCAGTGTTGCACATTGATGAGCCAACGCTTCAAATGACTTTTGCGGTAAATAACTCGCCTTTCGCGGGACGTGAAGGGAAATGGGTCACATCAAGTAAAATTGAAGAGAGACTCCAAACACAACTTCAGACAGATGTGTCTTTAAAAGTTGAACCAACAGAGTCGCCAGATGCCTGGGTCGTTTCTGGACGTGGCGAGCTTCATTTATCCATCTTAATTGAAAATATGCGCCGTGAAGGTTTTGAGCTGCAAGTTTCTAAACCAAAAGTTATCACACGTGAAATTGACGGCGTCTTATGCGAACCGTTTGAACAGGTACAAATCGATACCCCAGAAGAGTATATGGGGGCTGTTATTGAACGATTAAGTGCTCGTAAAGCGGTTATGCAAGAGATGGAGAATCCTGGAACAGGTACGGTTCGTTTATTCTTCTTAGCGCCTTCTCGTGGATTGATTGGATTTACCAATGAGTTTTTAACGATTACTCACGGGTATGGCATTATGAACCACTCATTCAGTGAATATTTACCAGTCATTAACGAAGAGATTACTGGCCGCCGAAACGGTTCATTAGTTTCTACGGATAATGGAAAAGCAACCACTTACAGTATTATGAACTTAGAAGATCGCGGAACAATTTTTGTTGAACCAGGAACAGAAATTTATGAGGGTATGATCGTTGGAGAAAACAACCGTGAAGAAGATTTAGCGATTAACTTAACGAAACAAAAACAAAAAACCAACGTTCGTTCTGCGAATAAAGATCAGACGAATGTCATTAAAGAGCCGAAAAAATTAACACTTGAAGAGTCTATGAACTTTATTGCAGACGATGAGTACTGTGAAATTACACCAGAATCGATTCGTATGCGTAAAATGATTTTAGATTCAAACCAACGTGCTAAAGCAAACAAAAACAAAAATAAATAAGCCGCATTTAACTATAGAAATCTCTCAGAATAGTCAGTATTTTGAGAGATTTTTTGTATTCTTTGTTATAATGGACAAGATTACTATCAAGGAAAGAGCGATTAAAATGAGTGACTTAAAGAATATTAATACAGAGTCAAACTTTGAAGG
>CAZKSU010000164.1:2597-3920 GCA_964555455.1 uncultured Carnobacteriaceae bacterium | reverse complement strand
TGAATGAATTGCAAAAAAAATACCAGATCACTGTGGATGGTGAACCGGCATCGGCTGAAGAGCTAAGAGCTGCTATTGAATTTATACGTTCTTTGCGCGAGAAGGACTAGGAGATTCTTCTAGTTTTTTTAACAACTCCACAATTTCCTCGCGTTCTTTTTCTTTGATCATTTTACTCAATAAGTCCAATAAATCTATTTCTACTTTATCCATTATCAGTCAACTCCCTAACACATAGTATGTATTTGGTCTAGATTAAAGTTGACTCCGTTTAATACTTAAGTAGGAAAATTCATTTGATAAATATAATATACCAAGTTTTAATATAAAAAGAAAGTATTCTTTCCTTTTTATATTAATAAAATTCATCTTTTGAATAAAATTCTTGTTTTCTTTGTTAAAACCCAAAAAAATCCCTCTATCAGTAACTATTTCGTTACTGATAGAGGGATTTTTTTCTTAATTTAGATTATCTTGAGCTTTTCACCCAGCCTGCAGCTATCGCTTCTGCTTCTGTTTTAAACCATCGTTCACCGGCAGATTCATCGATAATTGTTCGATCATAATAAGCTCCGCCTGGCACATGATAGATCTTCTCCCCGCGCGAGTTAATATTTCCTTTAATTAAACCTTCCGCTGGTTCTTCAGGCTCAGATGGCGTCTCTTCTAATGATTTTATCCGTTCATTTTCTTTTTGAGTGAGATAGTTTTCCCACAATCGAACCTCCGGATCATTCTTCGCCACTGCGGATAACGAATGATAAGCTGCTCTTGCCGTTTGCAGTTTTGGCTCCAGCTGGTTGAGAGCTGAGCGACTCATACTTCGGATGGCCGAGAGATTCGGCAAGGCTCTTGCTTCTCGGATGAAGTCCAGACCAACTGCAGCTTCTTTATCTTCTAAGTAGCCTTTCCAGCGTATGACCGCTGCTTTACTTTTATCTGCAGAAGGTAAGGCGTTATATGCAGCTCTAGCCGCTTCAATCGCTGATTTCGTCCGGTTGAATGCTGTCCGTTTCATTTGTTTGATTGCTGACACATTGGGTAAATCTTGAACGTCATATATAAATTTCACTGCATCGTCCACTAAGCCATCCGCAATGGCCGCTTCTTTTTCAGCTAAGTAGCCCGACCAGCGACTGACGTCTGTTTGCTTCTTAGCCCCTGCGGGCAAAGCATTGTACATCCCTCGAACAGTCTGTGTTTTTTTCTGCAGTGCCGTTAACTGAACCGCACTCATCTGTTCAATTTCTGAGAGATTCGGCAGTTTTCTTGCTTCTGTGATAAAGACATCTGCTCCATTAGCAAGCGTGTCTGCCATCGCCG
>CAZKSU010000164.1:0-2497 GCA_964555455.1 uncultured Carnobacteriaceae bacterium | reverse complement strand
GACCATCTCGCCACTTCTGCATCCTTTTTTACAGCTTCCGGCAAGGTCTGATAAGCCTTTCGGATACTTTCTGTTTGTTCGTTTAAGGCCATCAGCTGTGCCGGGTTCATCTGCTCAATTGCTGAAACATTCGGTAACCTTCTTGTTTCTTTCAAGAAAGTTTCTGCGTTATAGGCTGACGCTTGGCGTACTGCTGTTTCTTTCTCAGATACGTAGCCTATCCAGCGGACCACGTCTGTTTCTGCCTTCGCTCTATCCGTCAGTTCATGGTAGAAATCCGCTACTTCTTCAATCTCAATCTTTGTGTATTCAAGTTGACTGTCTGTCATCTGATAAATGTCTGAAACAGACGGCAAATTTTGGGCCGCATCTAAAAACCGCAGCATCAGCCAGCTGTCAGGCACCTCCCCCTCTGCAGAAGGTCCTTCAGGTCCTACACTTGATCCATCGGTGTAATCAATAAAGACACCTGGTTGAACATTCGGGACGTAAATATGAAACATTAAGCCTTCTCCATTGTCCTCAATGGAAAAACCTTCCATATAGACACCTGAGGCCACTAAATTGTCCCCTTCAAAATGAGGCGTTACTCGATATCTTACATGGTTTTCAGTGCTTTCCACATAATACGCGAGATAGTTTTCATACTCGAGCATTTGCACATTAAACCAGCGCGTTCCCGTCATCAAGTTCTCATAGTCATCGTTTCCTGTCAGCTGATGCCCGATCAAGTGCGAGCGGTTATAGAGCCAGCCTCCGGCATCAATCGTTGCATATCTTGCTTGATTCCAGCCTGTCGGTTCATGATGCCCTATACTCCCCCGTTCTTCAGCCGGCAGACTATCTACGCCTACCACTGCATTCGCAGCAGTCACTCGACCCAATTCATCCAGAGGGCCATTTTGATGATAAACATCTGTACTCGTCAGTTCATCATTTGTAAAGGATGGCACATTTCCGTTAATTTCCACTACTTCGTCTGTAGCGGGAGCCGCTTCCACTTCCAATACCAGCAGAGCCGGATTGAATGTTGGCCTCTCCTCTGAAAGAACCGCAGGACTGAGTGAACCGAATAACACAACTAAGCTTATCCACTTCAGTATATTTTTCATGTCCTTCTCCTCCATAAGTTATTTTGTCGCTTAAACCCATCCTATCATACATTTTTTTAGATTTTAAGAGGCAATCAGCCCGCCATAAAGCTCGATCTGAAAAATATTTTTACATTTTTTATAAAAAAAACGAATAAATAACTTGCCAAATCTTCTCAACACACTTAATATAGAGTAGAGAAGTGTCATTTAACATGATTGCTCTTTAGTAAATATAAATAGTATGCATTTGATCGCCTTTTTTTTAGCCTCTCTTGTGCGTTTAACGCACGTAACGTGTACATAGTTTCATGTTATTTGTCATTCGATTCTTCTCTCTTGGCTTCACAGTCACTATTTACTAAAGAAAATGAAAGAATGTAGGGGATTATTATGGCTTTTTCTGATCGATTAGAACAATTAAGAAAAAATAGAGATTTATCGCAAGAAGAGTTAGCTCGGCTTTTAAATATCAATCGCACATCAATTGCCCATTATGAGAGCAGTAAAAGCGGCCGCATACCGAGACCGCGAACTCTCAGACAGATGGCCAGTTTTTTCGATGTGAGCATTGATTATTTATTAGACGGTGCAGACGATGATATGCTCACACCTAGTGAAGAACGTTTTCTTGCTGACACGGAAGAACTGTCTGTATCTGAATTGAAAGAAAACTATCAGTTTACCATTGATGGCAAACCAGCCTCCCAGGAAGAATTAGAAGCAGTTCTCATGCTGATTCGTTCTCTTCGTGAAAAGGTTTAGCTTCTTTTTCCATTTTCCAAGACTACTTTTGAAAGCGCTACCTAACCATCTCGGCTTTAGGCAGCGTATCCATCCGCCCTTTTATAGTTTATTTCGAGTAAATAAAAAAACGTCCAGATGGTTAGGATTTTCCTAATCGTCTAGACGTTTTCATCATGCGCTTTATGCTATGGCTATTCTCTGAATTGGCTCTCATATAAATTTGCATAGACGCCTTCTAGAGCCAAGAGTTCCTCATGGTTCCCTTTCTCAACAATGTCGCCGGCGTCCATGACTAAAATGGTATCGGCATCCACAATGGTTGACAGACGGTGGGCAATTACAAAATTGGTCCGCCCTTCCATTAAATTCGCCATCCCATTTTGAATAAGCTGCTCAGTACGTGTATCCACAGAAGAAGTCGCTTCATCTAAAATCAAAATTTCGGGATCAGAGACAAAGGCCCGCGCAATGGTAATCAGCTGTTTTTGTCCTTGACTGATATTAGAGCCTTCTTCATTGATCACCGTGTCATACCCGTCCGGCAAGGTTTCGATAAAGTGATGCGCACGCGCTTCTTTAGCGGCTTGAATCACTTCCTCGTCCGAAGCCTTCGGGTTTCCATACTGAATATTTTCTTTAATGGTTCCTCGAATCAGCCA
>CAZKSU010000163.1:0-3930 GCA_964555455.1 uncultured Carnobacteriaceae bacterium | reverse complement strand
TCTCGGCTTCTTTCAGCTTTTCAGCTTCATCACGTTTTTCAGCTTCTTTTTTAGCTTTCAATGTTTTCTTAGCGCCAGCCGTTGCTTCTTTTGCTAAACCATTTTTGATTAAATAGTTTTGAGCATATCCTGGAGAAACAGTGTGAACTTCTCCTGCTTTTCCTGTGCCTTTGACATCTTTCAGTAAAATAACTTCCATGTTATCGTCCTCCAAAAAAATATTAAGTGTTTAATTCTTTAATCACTTCAATTAGTTGTTCTTTCACTTCGGCAATAGTATGGCCGGTAATTTGTGTGGCCGCGTTCGTTAAGTGACCGCCGCCGCCCATATTCTCCATCACACGCTGGACATTTACTTTCCCTAAACTGCGTGCGCTTATGCCTACTCGGTCTTCGTCGAGACGGATAATTGCAAAAGAGGCTTCAACTTCCGTCATAGAAAGCATGGTATCTGCAGCTTGAGCAGCAATCACTTGACTGTGGTACTCTCCTTCTTGTCCGTGCGCTACAGCCATTCCGTCACTTATGAACTCAAAGGTTTTAATAAGCTCCATACGTTCGATATATGTTTTTGGATCCTCTTTTAGAATACGCTGGATTGTTGTAGTGTTGGCTCCAACCGACTGCAAGTAACTTGCGGCATCAAAAGTTCTCGAGCCTGTTCTCAGACTGAAATTATTGGTATCTACAATGATTCCCCCCAGCATGGCTGTCGCTTCCACGCGGTTAATTGAATTGCCATCAGTCGATACGTATTCAAAGAGCTCTGCCACCAATTCTGAGGCGGATGAAGCATAGGGTTCAATATAAACCAGTATAGGGTTTTCTGGGAACTCATCACCACGTCTATGATGGTCAATAATAACCACCTTGCCGGTCCTCTCGCACAGTTTGGGCGCAATAGACATCGTGGGCTTATGATGGTCGACTAACACCACTAAGTCCTCTGGCGTGACCGCTTCATAGGCTTCTTCAGGCGAGAGGATATTTTTAGCGGTCTCTTGATAGCGGTCAATTTCTGCAAGCAGTTTTTCGATATCTGTACCTATCTTATTGCGGTCTATAATGACTTTGACCTCTTGCCCCAGCATCATGCCGATTCGAGCGACTCCTAAAGCTGAACCGATTGAATCCATATCAGGAAAAGTGTGCCCCATGATATAAGTGGTCGGGGATTGTTTCATCTGTTCTTGTAAAGCTTCACTAATCATGCGAGAACGAACGCGTGTTCTTTTCTCCATAGGATTGGTATTTCCGCCATAATATCTTGGTTCTTGGTCGACCTCTCTTACAATTGCCTGGTCACCACCTCGGCCTAAAGCTAAATCGAGGTCTTTTTGAGCTAAATTCGCTAAATCTACAAAGGAAGCGGCTCCATAGGACAAACCGATACTTATCGTCAGCGGCAAATTACGCTTCGAAGTGTATTCCCGGATATTATTCACTATATTGAATTTTTCTTCTTCTAGCCGTCTTAATTCTTTATGACGTAAGAGCAGAAGATACTTATCCGTTTCAATCCGTTTATAGTAAATATTTCTCTGTCGTGCCCAATTGGATAGATAGGTTGTCACTAAACTGTTGAAATTCGAAATCGCTCGGTCATCTAACCCTTTAATGACTTCATCATAGTTATCTAAAAAGAGCCAGCCGATAACTGACCGGTTCTCATGCAATTCATCTTGCAGCCCCATATACTGGGAAACGTTCTCAAGATAAATAACATTTAACTCCTCTTCAGCATGGATTTGGTAGTAATTTCCGCGCCAATTCACTATGTTCCAATCGCCATTTTCTTCCGAATGCATTTTCAAATCCGGAAAAACCTCTTCTAAATCTTTTCCTATAAACGATTCATCACTTTCTGAAAAAGCTTGAAGGTAAGGACTGAGCCATTCAATTTCGCCTTCATCATCGTGTATAACGATTCCAATAGGCAGTTTAATAATAGCTTCTTGTTCTACACGTTTAATACGGTAACTCAAGTTTGCTATGTAATGATCTAAATCTTTTCCTACTCTGTCTGACAAACGCCATAAAAGAGTGTCCATAGCAACAAATAATAATACTACAAGTAACCCCAGCCAAATATTATTGATTAAACTAATGATGGCTATAACTACTTGAACAGCGAGTATCGCTAACACTAAACGGTTCGATTGATCCACCCGCAAGTAATCGGATAGTCGCTTATTTTCTAATGGTTTCATAAGGACTCCTTCAATTTAATTTTGCTCTTCTAATATTAGCATATTTCAGCTCTAATTCCAAAAAATGCCCGTTTGTCTGCCATCTATAAAAAATGTTCCACGTGGAACATTAAAAGGCATTTAGAGTAAGCCTCCAGTCATTGTTTCACGTGGAACAGTTTATTCTCTATAACGAAAATTAAAAGAGACTAGAATTGTAACATTCTAGTCTCACGTTTAAATGGTTTTATTTTATTCTTCGATAACAAAAGGTAAAAGACCCATGATTCGAGCTCTTTTAACTGCTTTTGCAACTTTACGTTGGTTTTTAGCGTATGTTCCTGTTACACGACGTGGTAAAACTTTACCACGATCTGAAACAAAACGGCTTAATAAGTCGATGTCTTTATAGTCAACATACTCAATGTGGTTTGCTGCTAAAAAGTCAACTTTACGTCTTCTGCGTCCTCCGCGACGTCCAGCCATAGTGATTTCCTCCTTTTCTTAGTGAATGAATCTAAAACGGTAAATCATCATCAGAAATATCAGTTACGTCGTCATTTGATTCGAACGGGTCTTCGTTTCCAAAGTCAATGTTCGCAAATGGATTATCGTCGTTCCCAGTATTAGAATTAGACTGTTGTGATTGATTAGTGTTTGAATAGCTGTTGTTTTGATTACTATAAGAGTTTCCTCCATAGTTATTCCCTTGTTGCTGTTGCTGCTGTGGCTGTGGCTGTCCACCGCCGCTTTGAGCGCGTCTATTATCCGTAACGGATTTCGGCTCTAACATTTGGAAATTGTCTACAACAACTTCAGTGACATAAACTGTACGTCCTTCATTATTTTGGTAGTTACGTGTTTGGATATTTCCAGTAACTCCAATCAATGAACCTTTGACTGAAAAGTTTGCTAAAGTCTCCGCAGTTCCTCTCCATGCAACACAGTTGATGAAGTCGGTTTCTCTTTCTCCTTGAGCATTTGTATAATTACGCTCTACGGCTAAAGTAAAAGAAACAACTGCGATTCCGCTACCTGTGTAACGCAATTCGGGATTTTTTGTAAGTCTACCTACTAAAGTAGTATTGTTAATCAATCTTTAAGCTCCTCTCAAAAATGTTTCACATGAAACACTTTAATGCTTATTAGTCTTCTAAATGGTCTAAACGAACGATCATGTGACGTAAAATTCCGTCGTTAATTAATGCTAGACGGTCAAATTCGTTAATTGCATCTAATGAAGACGTAGAAAGTTCAACTAGATAATAGTCTCCCTCAGTATAGTCCTCAATTTCATATGCAAATTTACGATTTTTACTCCAGTATTCTGATTTTGTAATTTCTGCTCCGTTATCAGTAAGAATCGTGTTAAAACGTTCTACTAATTGTTCTTTGTTGTCATCACCAAGATCCGGACGAATAATGTACAAAATTTCATATTTAGCTGTTGTCATCGTATTGCACCTCCTTATGGTCTTTGTGGCTCCCTTTTACTTCAAAGGAGCAAGGAGAGTAATTGGTATATTATTACTCACTCGAAATAGAATACCACAGATTCTATCCAAAAGCAATGGAATCTCAGGGTTTTATTTTTAAAATCTTAAACAGCTTTCCTCAGAGAAAAAATCTGGTCAAAAGGGTCTTGCTACTCACTATGCCATACCGGCAAAATCGTTGAGTTGAGGGCGGATAACGTTTACAATAGGAATGAAAGACCATTGTCAAAATAATTTACGAAAGG
>CAZKSU010000162.1:0-3969 GCA_964555455.1 uncultured Carnobacteriaceae bacterium | reverse complement strand
ACCCGTGATACCGCCGTGAAAGGGCGATGTCTTAACCACTTGACCAAGGGGCCTTGCAAAATCAATTGTTGAGGTGTTCCATCGAGCACCTTTATAATAATACTCAATCTGTTAAGCAATGTCAACAGTAAATTGAAAAAACCTTGAAAGAAAATGTACAATTGAATTGAAAGCCTGTTCTGTCAACAAAACAGGAGCTGGAAAATTCTCCCTGGCTCCTGTTCCCAACACCTATTTTTCTGTTTCAGCTGCCGTATTGTCCCCTTCCTCGCCATACGCTCTATAAAAATCCCTTTTTAATTCCAAAAACTTCTCAAAATCGGTTAAAATGCTGTATAAAATGGCCCGGCTCTCAAATTCATCTCGTGAGTCTGGGAGCTCGGAATCTCTGAAGACTCGATATAAATCCCCGATTTGTTCAAGCAAAGCGATCCCCGGATTGCTGACATTTAAAGTTTCAGCTGTTTCTCCAAAAATAGAGGCTAAAATTTTATGCTCTTCCGTATTTGTCTGAATATAATCCAAAGAATCAGTGATCCGGCTGAGAATTTCATATTGACGGGTCCGCATTTGGCCATACCGCACATAATAATCTTTCTGTGTGCGCGCAAATTGGCTGTTTTCATACTCAATCAAGGCGAGGTCTTCAAACTCCTCTACTTCATCGCATAAGTCGTCTAATTCCGTTTTAATTCGCCCGGTTGAATGATTCCCTTCAAGCAGTCTTTTTTCCATTAAAAACAGTGTCAGCGACATTTGTTTTTCAATTTCTTCCATTTTCTCTTCTAATTGGCTGGAGTAAGACGGATTCCAGAAATTGGCAAGCAAAGCAAATACTAAGCCAATCACCATAATTAAGAGCCCGTTTATTTGCCACTGCCAGGATACACTGCCTGCAATAATAAAGTGCGTCACTAAAACGGAACAGGGAGCAATGCCGGCATCTACCTTTAATTGGTGAGCAAGCGGCACGTACAGCGCTAAATAAACGCCAAAACTGAAGACTGAAAAATCAAACACTAAGAAAATAACGGTCGCTATCGCAAATGCAAGAAGCGTTGAAAATAAATATTCAAAAGCCCGCTGGATTGTCTGCAGCCGTGTATTCAATACAGCTAATATAGCGATAATCCCAGCCGCTAATGGATTCTCCAGGCCGATATACGTAGCGACCATAATCGCTAACATGGCTGAGACAGCTATGCGTATTGTCCGCAACGTTAAACTCATGTAACCACCCTTTTCTAAGTCATGTTCTATTTATTATAACCCAAGTTTTTTAAAAGAGGAAACCTCCCTTCTTTTATTTGCTCTTTCCCCTTTTTTTACGGATGATAGAAAGGCGTACTATAGAAAGGTGATGAAGATGTTATTTACAGAAGATGCTACCTACTATGCCGAACAAGTTAAAAAGAAAGAAGTGACCGCCACAGAACTGGTCCAACGAGCGCTCCATAACATCGAGCAGCTCAACCCGAAACTAAATGCTGTAACGCATGTGCAAGAAAAAGAAGCGTTAGAAAAGGCGCGGGCGTATGATCAGGAGCTGGAAGGACTTTCTTTAGATGAAGCGGCTGAATTTCCCCCTTTTTACGGAGTGCCTATTTTACTGAAAGATTTAGGGCAAGAAGAAGCTGGGCAGCCTGCCACCAGCGGTGCCAAATTAATGGCCGACTATGTGCCAGCAGAAACCGATCATTTTGTAGAAGCTGTATTAGCCGGCGGATTTATTGTGGTCGGGCGCACGAACGTTCCTGAGCTGGGCTTTAAAAATGAATCGGATGCTGAATTTACAGGTGCTGTCCACTCGCCCTTTGATCCCTCTTTGAACCCGGGAGGATCCAGCGGCGGAGCAGCCGCAGCCCTGAAAGCTGGTATTGTACCGATTGCGACTGCAAGTGACGGCGGCGGATCGATTCGGATCCCGGCCAGCTTTAGCGGTTTAATTGGCTTGAAACCTTCGCGTGGACGGACGCCTGTTGGACCGGGGAGTTACCGGGGCTGGCAAGGAGCCAGTATTCATTTCGCGCTGACAAAATCCGTGCGGGATACCTGGGAGTTATTAAAAGTGATGCAGGTTGAACAATATGACGCACCTTTTGTTCTGCCGCTGATTGAAGAAGAGGCGCTTGATCCGCTTGATCGAAAACTGAAATTTGCTTATTCCACAGAATCTCCCATTCATGAAGAAGTCTCAGAAGAAGCTGAGGAAGCCGTTGAAGCGGCGGTGAAACAGCTGCAAGCACTGGGTCATGAAACGGTTGAAGAAACACCGCAAACGGATGGTGTATGGGCAATGGAAACTTACTACATCGTCAACGGGGTGGAAACAGCGGCAATGATGGAAGGAATTGAAGCCGGTTTGGGGCGAGCACTGCAGCCGGAGGATATGGAAACGATGAGCTGGGGACTCTACCGTTCAGGCTTAACCATTACAGGTGTGGAATATTCTCAAGTGCTTTCTTTTTGGGATCAATTAACTGCTCAAATGGAGGCTTTCTTTGAGGAATATGATGCGCTCATTTTACCAGCAACTAATGGTCCGGCCTTCCCGCAAAATCATTTCGAACGTTCAGAAGAGCTGCTTGAACAATTAAGAAACATGGATGCTTATGACAAAGAAACCCAGCAGCAGCTGATTTGGGAGATGTTTGAAAAAAGCTTAGCCTATACGCCTTTTACCCAGCAGCAAAATCTGACGGGCCAGCCGGCTATCAGTTTGCCTCTGTATGAAACAGAAGAAGGCTTGCCTGTTGGCACACAGATTTGGACGCGCAAAGGCGCTGAAGTACTGCTGCTTCAGATTGCCGAACAGCTTGAAGAAGCTGGAGTGTTAAAGACAGCAATTTATCAAATGGAAGAGTAACATTTCCACAAATGAATAGCACGTGATAGAATAGCAATAAGTTATTGGAGAATAAAAGGGAGGGCTTTTCATGCGTTTTTTAGGTCGTTTGGATGCCGGTGAACAATTGTCGAGAAATATTAAAATCACACACCCGGAAAGCACGGTTGTTTTAGGCTTGCCGCGGGGCGGAATACCTTTAGGTTTAGTGATCGCCAAAAATCACAATGTGCCATTTGATATGGTCCTGGCAAAAAAACTGGTTCATCCAGATCATCCGGAAGTTGCGATTGGCGCATTGGCTGAAGACGGAGAACCGCTTTTGAATCCGCAGTTTACATTAGATGAGGAATGGATTGAAAAAGAAACCGCCCGTGTAGACGAAGAAAATAAGCGCCGCCGTAAATTATATGATCAGTATTTAAAACATCAGCCGCTTGAAGGAAAAGATGTTATTTTAGTCGATGACGGTATGGCAACGGGTATGACAATGTTTGCAGCGATACAGGCAGTAAAAAGCAAACGTCCGCGTCATATCAGCGTCGCTGTTCCAATTATCCCAAAGGAAACATACTATGCCTTAGAGGATCTGGTGGATAACATTTGCTATGTGGAAGTGCCCAACCATTTCTTAGGTTCGGTCGGCGCTTACTACCGCCAGTTCCCGCAAGTGTTAGATGAAGACATTATCGAAATGATTAAATAACAAAAAAACAGAGCTGGAAATTTTCATTCCAAGCTCTGTTTTACTTTTCACTCTTTTCACTCTTTGTTTCAGCAGATGATTAGGGGAAAACAAGACAACAAAAAACCGGTTGACTGAACGAATTGTTCAATCAACCGGTTGCTATCTGACGGAGAAGGCGGGATTTGAACCCGCGCGCCGGACGAATCCGACCTACAGCCTTAGCAGGGCCGCCTCTTCAGCCTCTTGAGTACTTCCCCAAAAAAACTTACTTAAAATGGGCCTGAGTGAACTCGAATCACCGACCTCACCCTTATCAGGGGTGCGCTCTAACCAACTGAGCTACAGGCCCGAATTATTAAGAAAGCGGGTGAGGAGAATCGAACTCCCGACAACAGCTTGGAAGGCTGTAGTTTTACCACTAAACTACACCCGCATA
>CAZKSU010000161.1:0-4027 GCA_964555455.1 uncultured Carnobacteriaceae bacterium | reverse complement strand
AACAATTGGTCGAGCCGAAAGCCCTTGGAAAAGATAAAAGTTTGGATGTTGTGTTCAAAAACATTACTTACCAATATCCAGCGGTGAATGGTGACTCGGGCTTTAAAATAGGCCCCATTAACATATCGGCTAAAACTGGCGAAGCGATTTTTATCGCAGGTGTAAACGGTAGCGGTAAGTCGACCTTAGGTAAAATTTTAACAGGATTGTATAAGCCCCAGGGCGGCGATATTCTGCTAAATCAGAAGCCAGTTGATACGAATGGACAGAACTCATACCAGAACTACCTCAGTGTGGTATTTTCAGACTTTTATCTGTTCGATTTTATTGTGGGCGAAAAAAGTGATGAAAATGTGGATGCCGCGGTCGAAAAATGGATAGATGAGTTGCAGCTAAGCGATAAAGTCACTGTCGAAAATGGAAGAATGTCTACAACAAAACTCTCTCATGGGCAAAGGAAGCGTCTGGCTCTGATTGCTGCCAGCGTGGAAAATAAACCGATAATGGTTTTTGATGAATGGGCAGCAGATCAAGATCCAATGTTTAGAGCCTATTTCTATGAGGTGTTAATTTCAAAGCTAAAGGCCCAAGGGAAAATAATATTCGTCATAAGTCATGACGACAAATATTTTAAATATGCTGATCGTTTGTTTGAAATGTCTGCGGGGCGTGTGTTAGAAAAAAATATGAAGCCAGAGCACAGTCACGAATCGGATAATAATCTAGAATTGGTTTCGCCCTAGTATCGTAGTGTTGACCCAAAAAAGGGTGAGCATCAAAAGTGTTTTTTACAGCCTGCATGATTAGATATGAATTTAATCATAAATATCAACATGTAAAGTGCATAAGGGAAAGGTAATCTAATGATATGTTTAAAAAGCATTTCTAAGGAATTTCAAACAGAAGATGTAATTACAAGGGCGGTAGATAGTATCGATCTTGAAATCACAAAGGGAGACTTTCTTAGTATTATGGGTCCCTCTGGCTGTGGTAAATCAACTCTATTGAACATACTGGGCTTGTTGGATCAACCAACCGCCGGCGAATATAAATTTGATGGTGTTGATGTTGTAGGTATGTCGCAAAAAGCCCTAGCGAAAATTAGAAATAAAAACTTAGGCTTCGTGTTTCAAAGCTTTAACCTCATTGACGAAATATCCATTTACGAAAACATTGAGCTTCCTCTGCTGTATCAGGGCGTTGCCAAACGCGAACGAGAGCAGCGTGTTCAAGCTACGATGAAAAGAATGAATATTGAACATCGTGCGAAACACTACCCCAATCAGCTTTCAGGTGGGCAGCAGCAACGTGTGGCTATTGCAAGGGCTGTTGTGGTTGAGCCAAAACTTATTCTCGCGGATGAGCCCACGGGCAATCTAGACTCCAAAAATGGCATACAAGTTATGGAGTTGTTGAGCGAGTTAAATAAAGAAGGCGCAACGATCATTATGGTTACCCACTCGGATCGAGATGCAGAATATGCCAATCGTCGTATAGAACTTTCTGATGGCAAAATCTCTGATTTGAGAGAAGTTTATGGAAGTAAGGTAGCCTAAAATGTTAAAAAGTTATTTGAGTGTTGCATGGCGCAGTATGTTGCGCCATGGTTTTACATCTGCCATAAACATTGTCGGTTTGGCCATTGGTTTGATGGTTTGTCTCATTGTTTATCTGTTTATAAACTACGAGACAAGTTTTGATACGATGTATAAAGATCATCATCGTGTCTATAGAATTCATAATTCATATGAAATAAAAAATCAAAATGTAGAGGGCGAAACTTCCAAGCTTGCGCCGCCTGCAGCCATTGTTTTGCGTGATGGTATGCCTGACCTTGAAGAGGCTGTCCGTATATACGCACCCGCTGAAAAAGAAAGCCAGGTTTCGCGTAATAATAAATTGTTTCTTGAACAGCATGTCTATTTCTCGGACCCAGAAATATTTAATGTATTTAATTTTGAGTTTATTGAGGGCAGCCCAACTGACGCTTTAACTAAACCTTTCTCCGTGGTGCTTACGCAGTCTATGGCGAAAAAATATTTCGAGTTGGGGGCTGCGCTTGGCAAGACTCTGACGTATAGAAATCAATATGAGCTTGAAGTGACGGGTGTTATTAAAGACATTCCAGAACAGAGCCATTTGGCCATTAGTATGCTGGTGTCTATCGCTAGTGTGCCTGCCATCATTGGTACCGATGCACTAGATGCCTGGAGCGGCGGTAGTTCCTATACCTATATTAAAGTCACGGAAGGGGCAAACATTGAAAGTGTGGGGCAACGCGCCCATGATCTCATAAACACTCAGGGTTCTGTGGACTCCAAATATATATCCCAATATTATTTGATGCCGCTAACCGATATCCACCTTTACGCCAAAAATTACAATGAAATGGCTCAAAATGGTGATATTAATAATGTGTATGTATTTTTGGTGCTAAGCCTCATTATTCTTATTGTAATCTCCATAAACTTTATTAATTTATCCACTGTGCGAGCAATGCGGCGGGCCAAGGAAGTAGGCGTGAGAAAAAGCATAGGTGCGCTTCGAGAACAAATTGTTGTGCAGTTTTTGACGGAGTCCACGCTTACTGCAGGTATCGCTGCGTTATTCAGCATTTGTTTAACCTTTTTAGTTCTTCCTATCGTTTCAGAGTTATTTGGTCGTCCATTGGATTACACGGCTATTTTAAATTGGAAACCTTTGTTGTTTTTACTGATAGTGACGCTTTTTGTGGGATTGCTAGCGGGAGTGTATCCAGCCATATTTCTATCAGGTTTCAATCCAGCGCGTGTACTAAAAGGGGATGTTACGCGGGGGAATGCAGGCAACGTTTTTCGTAAATCACTGGTAAGCTTCCAGTTTTCCATTACCGTATTCCTAATCGTTTGCACTGTGTTTATGTCTATGCAAATGTACTATGTGACGAAAGAACGGGTTGGATACGATATAACAAATAAAATTATGGTGAGAATACCATACAGTGAATCAGGTGCTTACAAAGCGCTTAAAAATGAATTGTTAAAACATCCTGAAATAAAGCAAGTTATGGGATCCAGCACCATTCCCACACAAGCCATTGGTGATACCCAAACCATTTATCGGTTAGGCGATAGCGTTGATGGTGATAATGGTGTTGTGGTGCGTTTCGTGGGAGTGCAACATGGATTTTTTGATTTCTACAAAATTAATATTCTTCATGGAAGAGCGTTCTCAGAAAACTTATCTACAGATTTATTTGCACCTCCAAAAGAAGAGGAGCAAACGGTCCCTATCGCCTTTATAGTGAATGAACTCACAGCCATCGATTTGGGGTACAGCCCAGAAAGTATTATTGGGGTTCAATTAAAAATGGGTGTGGGCAATGGTAAAATGGCTCAAGGAAGTGTGGTAGGTGTTATTCGCGATACCAATTTTAGCTCTTTCAAAAATGACCCTGTTGCTACCATGTTTTACATGGATGAAAGTGAAAACTCTCGCGTGTCTATACTCACCTCTGGTCATGACATCCCAAGTGTCGTTGAGCATATTGAAAAAACGTGGAAACAAATTCTTCCGAAAGAGCCAGTCCAAATAGGTTTTGTGGAAGATATGTTTGATCAAATCTACAAAAACGAGCACCAGCAGGTTCTCTTTTTTAACGTCTTATCTGGACTTTCTATCTTTCTCTCCTTGCTGGGCTTATACGGTTTAACCTCGTATACCGCTGAGCGTAGAGCAAAGGAAATTGCTGTTCGTAAAGTATTGGGGGCCAGTACCTCTAGAGTATTACTGTTGCTTTCCAGCGAAACTACAAAGTTGGTGATTTTTTCCAACGCGATTGCTTGGCCTTTAGGGTACGTTGTAGTGAAGGCTTGGTTGGGATCGTTTGTTTATCGTATTGATATCACGTTGTGGGTATTTATCGTATCTTCTTTGTGTGCTTTTTTGCTGGCCATGTTAACTCTAGCCTCACAAGCATTTCTGGTCGTTCGTCGCCCAGTCGTGACTTCCTTAAAATGCGACTAAAATTGAAATAGATTATGGATAT
>CAZKSU010000160.1:0-4050 GCA_964555455.1 uncultured Carnobacteriaceae bacterium | reverse complement strand
GGGCTTTAATCAGTTTTAGCAATGCTTTAAGATTAGAATTAAAAGCATATAATATTCAAGTGACGACGGTTAATTTCGGGCCAGTTGATACACCTTTCTTTGACCAGATTGAACGAAGCCGTAAGCAAATTGCAAAAAACAGTCCTTTTACTTTAACAGAAGAAAAAGCAGGACAAATTGTAGCAGACACGGTCGGTACGAAAAAGCGTGAAGTCAACCGTCCATTCGTATTAGCAGCAGGTGCTAAAATTTATCAGATCTTTCCATCATTAGGAGATTATATATTACTGGAATTTTTCAAACAATAACGGATTGTCTGAAAGGATGTTTTACATGAAAAAGCAATGGAGCACAATATTAATTGGGGCATTACTGTTATTAGTCGTCATCTTTGCTGTCATGAACGTAGATCCTGTAAGTATTAATTTTGGCTTTACTTTATTGTCGATACCTTTGGTCATTGTTATTATAGGTACTTTACTGATCGGTATGATTATTGCAGCCATATGGTCGACAACCATTCTCTTGAGAGATCGCAGAGAACAGAAAGATTTGCAAAATCAGCTGAGTGATTATGAAACAGAAGCGGCGAAAAGAAGAGATGAGTTAACTCAAAACCATTTGAAAGAAAAGAGAAAGTTAGAAGAGCAACTTGAAAAAGTCCAAACAGAGAACCGCGAGTTAAAGCGCCGTGTTCAAAATATGGAAACGAACTCTTCTATAAAAGAAACGAAACCAAAGACTGAATGAGAATCATCATTTAAAGATGGGAACTTAAGGCTCCCATCTTTTTTGGTGAGAAAGAAGTTTATGAGGTGAGAAATTGGTAACATCGTCAAAAAGAGTATGGACACAAAAAGTGGCTACAGAAGACATAGATATTGAGCAATTAGCTGAGGAACTGGAGCTTTCTGAGCTGTTTGTCCAAATTTGTATTCAAAGAGGTTTAAACACTGCAGAGGAAATTAAACAATTCGTTCACGTAGATGAAACATGGTTCCATGATCCTTTCCTGATGCACGATATGGAAAAAGCTGTGGAACGCATCGGAGAAGCGTTAGTGAACGATGAACAAATTACAGTATACGGCGATTATGATGCGGATGGTATGACTAGTACCGCTTTGCTGACTGAGACGTTAGAGTCTATAGGAGCGAAGGTGAACTATTACCTGCCTAGCCGTTTTGTGGAAGGCTATGGGCCCAATAGAGAAGCTTTTTCAACGCTTATTGAAGAAGGAACGTCATTAATTATTACAGTAGATAATGGAGTAGCGGGTCATGAAGCCATTGCTTTTGCACAAGAGTCAGGAGTGGATGTGATTGTAACAGATCACCATGAACTTCCTGAAGATTTACCCGAAGCTTACGCGATTATACATCCCAAGCACCCAGAAGGAGCGTATCCTTTTGGAGATTTAGCGGGAGTCGGTGTGGCTTTTAAGGTGGCCACTGCTTTATTAGGAGAACAGCCAGCAGAAGTTCTTGATCTAGTCGCTATTGGGACAGTGGCTGATTTGGTTTCACTCACAGATGAGAATCGAGCTCTTGTATTGTATGGCTTAAAGATACTGCAGCAAACTCAGCGAATCGGTTTATTGCAGCTCTTAAAGATGATTGGAACAAGTCCGGCGGAAATTACGGAAGATACAATTGGCTTTCAAATTGCTCCGCGGTTAAATGCAGTTGGCAGACTCGGCGAAGCTTCTCCTTGTGTTGAATTATTATGTACCCATGAGCCGGATCGGGCAGCTGAACTTGCAAAATTTGTAGATGAAAAGAATATTGAGCGGAAACAAATCGTTGAAGAAATGACCGAAGAAATTCGGGAAATTTTGGAGAACCGTGATCCTGCACAGGAAGTCGTTCTCTTAGCCAATGAAGGTTGGCACCAAGGAGTGCTGGGGATTGTAGCCAGCCGAATTGCAGAATACACCCACAAGCCTACCTTGCTGTTTACGATTGATCAGGAATTAGACGAGGCGAAAGGATCAGCAAGAAGCATTGAAGGCTTTAATTTATACGAGGCTTTCGCAGAGATCGAGCATTTGTTTCTGCAGTTTGGCGGCCATTCTATGGCTGCTGGAATGAGTGCGGAAGTCAGAAAACTAGAAGAGATTGAACATGAGTTATCAAAGATTGTGGGAAATATGGAAGAAGTCACTCCAGCAAGGTTTATCGACGCCTACATCTCATTAGAAACGATTTCGACAGAAACAATAAAAGAAATTGACAAGCTAAGGCCTTTTGGTACCGGCAATGATAAACCAACTATTGCAGCTAAGGATGTCACTGTGCTTCAAAAGCGCCGAATTGGAAGTGACAACAATCATTTAAAATTGCTGGTCGGTCAAGAGAACCAACAATTAGATATCGTCTCTTTTCAAAATGGTCATTTAGATGAGGTTTTATTTGAACAGCAGACGATTACAGTTGCTGGTTCCTTAGAAATCAATGAATGGAATGGTCGGTCTAAACCGCAAATGCTGATGCAAGATGTAGAAATTCCTGGTCCTTTAATCATTGATAGCCGCTTGACGCAACTGACGGCTGAGGATTTTAATTATGAACAGACGGATTTTATCTTTTACAACCCAGTAACCTATGAAGCTTATTTAGAAGCAATACCGGACAGTTCAAATGCTGTACTGCTGTCAACTGTTTCGGAAGCGTTAGAGTACCAAGCCAAACAAGCGATAGTCCTTGTCGATTGTCCGGATTCCATCGAGCAATTCCAGCAAACCATTTTAAACAATGAGACGTTTGAAATCCGCTGTTATTTTTACAAACAAGACCAATTATTCTTGACCGGGCTGCCGAATCGCGAAGAGTTTGCTAAGTTTTATAAGTTCATTACAAAATACAAAAATATCGATTTAAAAAAGGATGGCCATCTATTAAGTCAGAGACTGAAGATGCCGCCAGCTAAAATATTTTTAATTGTACAAGTGTTTTTAGAGGCGGATTTTGTTATAATCAATGGTGGAGTGTTAAATAAGAACGAACACCCAGAAAAAACGAATATCCAAAAAACAAATGCTTATATAAAAGCGCAAAAACAAATGAAAGCAGAACAATTATTTATTTACAGTTCATTTAAAGAAATCATCGATTGTTCACAGCAATAAATAATTGAGTGCTTGTTCACAGAAGGAGTAATAAAAATGGATTTAAGTAAATACATCGCATCTGTGCCGGATTATCCGCAAGAAGGGGTTGTTTTCCGTGATATCTCGCCTCTAATGGCAAACGGAAAAGCTTATGAATACGCAACACAGCAAATCGTGGAGTATGCAAAAGACAAAGATGTAGAAATGATTGTTGGCCCAGAAGCTCGCGGCTTTATTGTAGGCTGTCCGGTCGCATACGCTATGGGCATCGGCTTTGCACCGGCGCGTAAAAAAGGCAAACTACCTCGTGAGGTAGTTGAGGTGAATTACGGGCTGGAATACGGCGAAGACACTCTTCAATTGCATAAAGACGCCATTAGACCTGGTCAAAGAGTTTTAGTGGTAGATGATTTATTAGCGACAGGCGGTACCTTAGCTGCTACCATTGAATTGATTGAGAAATTAGGCGGAGTTGTTGTAGGCACTGCCTTTCTGATTGAGTTAGAAGAATTAAGAGGCCGGGACAAGATTGAAGGGTATGACATTTTTACATTGCTCAAATACTAATAAGTGTTAAAAATAAGCAAAAGAGCTCCCAGAGGGGGGCTCTTTTGCTTATTTTGTAGGTAAATTTAGAAAACATGTGTACGAAATAAAGAGACAACCCTGCCTAAAATAGATACGTCAGGGAGAATAATTGCATCCAGCTCGTCATTTTCTGGCTGCAACCGTATGTGATTCTCTTCTTTATAGAATCTTTTACAAGTGGCTTCATCCTCATCGGTCATTGCAATAACAACATCTCCATTATCCGCAGTTTCTTGCCGTTTAACGATTACTAAATCGCCGTCTAAAATTCCTGCATTGATCATGCTGTTACCGCGGATTGTCAGCATGAATAAATCGTCGCTGTCATAATTAATATATTCAGGAACTGGAAA
>CAZKSU010000159.1:0-4060 GCA_964555455.1 uncultured Carnobacteriaceae bacterium | reverse complement strand
CTATGATATCATCATTTCGGTAAACGCGAAAGTAGTCATTCATAAATAATTGCTGCACTTTTTCAGCAGCTGCTTTGTTTTTGCTCGCTGAAGTCACACTGGTTAAATCCTGAACCGCCACTTCTTCCGCGTGGCTCGGGCCTGATAAAACTGCAACGGCGGAGCGTTTTTCTTCGTCAATTTCTTCGATTAATATCTCTGAAATACGGTTGTATGTTTTTTGCTCCAACCCTTTTGATGCATGGATAAATAGTTTCGGTTCTTTCACGATTTTATTCAGCTGCTGAGCGACATTGCGCATACCGACTGTCGGAATGACAAGCAGCACGGTCTCGCGGCCGGAAATCGCTTCTTCTAAATCCGTCGTGCCCGTGATTGTTTCCGGTAGCGTAATGTCTTTTAGATATCTTTCGTTCGTATGTTTCTGATTGATTTCTTCAATAATTGCGGCATCTTCTGCCCGCGACCATATCTTCACGTCATGGCCATTTTCAGCGAGCACTTTTGCTAGAGCTGTCCCCCAAGAGCCAGCACCCAATACGGCAATTTTTTCTTGTTGCTTCTCACTCATTCAAACATTCTCCTTGTTCCAAAGACGGTGTACTCTCTCACATTATTTCTTCTTTTTTTGTTCGTAAGCTTCTTTTTTACGCTGAAATTCCAACTCATACTGCATACCGTCTGTATAGTATTCGGGCTTTGGAAAAGCATAGCGTCTTTGGTAAATAATTAAGCCAATTCCGATCAAGATAATGACTGCTGAGACGATTTGAGAAATACGGAAAGGCCCTAAGTACAGACTGTCTGTCCGCAGACCTTCAATAAAGAGGCGTCCAAAACCGTACCAAATCATATAGCCCGCTGTTGTTTCTCCCCGGAGCAAGAGATGCTCCCGGTTTCTTAAGACTAACAGAAGGAGGACACCCAGCAGACTCCAAATCGATTCATATAGGAAAGTTGGGTGATAATAGGCGCCGTTAATATGCATCCCTTCAATAATAAATTCAGGCAGCATCAGGTTTTCTAAAAACTGGCGGCTCACTTCCCCCCCGTGCGCTTCTTGGTTGATAAAATTCCCCCAGCGGCCAATGGCCTGCGCCAGCAGCGTATAAGGAGCTAAAATATCAAGCATTAAAAGAAACGGCACGTTCTCTTTTCTCGTCCGCCAATAAATGGTCAAGACGCCGGCGATCACTCCGCCGTAAATGGCCAGACCGCCTTCCCAAATCGCAAAAATTTTGAGGGGATTGCCTAGATAATGTTCCAATTCAAAAAGAACATAGTACAAACGGGCGCCAAGAATCCCGAGGGGCAAGGTCCAAAAGGCGGTGTCTACAACAAAGTCTTCCGATACCCCCCGCTTTTCTCCTTCTTTGATAGCCAGATAGACAGCGAGAATCATCCCTGTGACGATAATCAAGCCGTACCAAGCCACAGACAAAGGCCCAATTTCAAAAGCTATGGGGTCAATAGTCATTAAATGTACATTCATTCTTCAGTTCTCCTTCTGCCCATTCTAATATTCTGAATTTTTCTCGATTAAACGGGTCAAGTTGCGTTCAAATTTCTCTGTCGCATCGAAGCCCATATCTTTTGCCCGGACATTCATTGTCGCCACTTCAATAATCGAAGCCAAGTCACGACCTACGCGCACGGGAATATGTAACAATGGCAGATCCACATTAAAGAAACGCTCGGTTTCTAAATTATTGCCAAGGCGGTCAAACTGGTGTTCACTGTCCCAATGTTTCAAATTGATAATAAAGTCTATTTCAGCTGAATCCCGGACGGAACCGACCCCGAAAATATTGGCGACATCAATGACGCCAAGACCACGAATTTCAATCAGATGGCGTAAAATCTCTGGAGCTTCTCCGATAATCCGGCTTTCATCCATCATATACAACTCGACACGGTCATCTGCTACTAGACGATGCCCTCTTTGAATCAATTCTAGGGCTGTTTCTGATTTACCGATCCCAGATTCTCCGATAATCAACACACCTAGGCCAAAAATCTCGACTAACACTCCGTGCTGGTCAATTCTTGGAGCTAAATGTTCTTCTAAAAAGTTCACGACATTGGCAGAAAGACGGGTGGTATTTCGTTTCGAGACCAATACCGGGATGCCATTTTCAGTGGCCGCTTCCAGCAATTCTTGCGGGACTTCTAACCCCCGTGAAATAAGAAAGACGGGTGTTTCGTGATGACACAGGCGTTTCACAATCAGTGTTCTCTCTTCCATGGTCATTCGATTTAAGAAAGAAATCTCCGTCTTCCCTAATAGTTGGACTCGTTTTTGCGGGTAATAATCAAAATAGCCAGTTAATTCTAAAGCGGGACGGGACAAATCAGTGACCTTTATCTCACGGTTCACAAATTCTTCGCCTGAAGCTAAAGAAATATACGGCATGTTATCAAGTAAAGCTTGAACGGTTACTGCTTTTTCAACCACTATTTTCACCTCATAAAGTTCATTGTATTTTTGTTTTTATCGTTGTCTAAACGGATCAGTTCTTTTTAACAATAGTTTAATATTAGCATAATTCTCCATGACTTGCGAATACGTTTATCTTTTCATTTTGAACATAATTCCCATTCTGCAAGACTATTTGTTCTTTGTCTTATTTAGAGGCAGAGACGGCCCAATCGACTATTCCTTCAACTATAAAGCAGCTTTTACGGGCGGTAAAACGTTTTATCTAAATAAATTAAAAAATTCTCTTCTAATTTGCACAGATTGTGGTATGATGGTACTTAATTATTTTATGAGAAGAGGATTAGAATATGAAGAAAATGAATTTCGGTCTTGTCCCGCGTATTATCGTAGCGATTCTTATCGGTATTCTGCTTGGACAGCTCCCTTTTGTTCCCGCCGGTTTTATTCGCGCCCTCATTACTTTAGCTAGCTTATTCAGCAGCTTCTTGAATTTCGTCATCCCTTTAATGATTGTGGCATTGATTACGAAAGGTATTGCTGATTTGACAGAAGGAGCCGGTAAGCTTTTAGGCGTCACTTTCCTGACGGCTTACGGTTCAACGCTGGTGGCAGGAACAATCGCTTATTTTGTGGCTACATCGGTTTTCCCGAGTTTTATCACCCCTGATTTAGTAGAAACGGTGGTTTCTTCCGGTGAAGGCTTAACGCCTTACTTTAGCATCCCATTAGACCCTATTTTATCTGTAACGTCTGCGCTCGTTTTCGCCTTTATGACTGGCCTGGGTATTTCCTGGCTGCGTGAAAAAGGCTCTGGCGAAGTGATGTACGATTTCTTTGTGGAGTTTGAATCGATTATTATGAAAGTTCTCTCCGCTGTTATTGTCCCTTTGCTTCCTTTTTACATTCTGAGCAACTTTGCGAATATGAGCTATTCAGGCAGTGTCTTTTCTATTCTTTCTATTTTCTGGCGCGTGTTTATTATTGTCGTGGTTTTACAGCTTCTTTATACGTCCCTGCTCTTTGTTCTTTCAGGCACGTATGCAGGCAAAAACCCATGGACACTTATTAAAAATCAAGTCGCTGGTTATCTGACCGCTTTGGGAACGCAATCTTCTGCAGCAACCATTCCAGTCAACGTAGAAGTAGCTGAGAAAAATGGTGTTTCGGAAACGATTCGCAACTTCGTTGTTCCTTTAGGCGCCACGATTCATTTAGCCGGCAGTATGATTACTATTACGTCAACCGCCATTGCTGTGCTGCTCATGTACAATCTGCCGACCGATTTCGCATCCATTATCGGCTTTATCGCCGTGCTGGGAATAGCTATGGTTGCAGCCCCTGGAGCACCAGGCGGAGCCATCATGTCTGCTCTTCCGTTCTTGCCGATGGTAGGAATTACTGCGGATGCGATGCAGCAGCTGATGATCAGTCTGTATATTACGCAAGACAGTTTCGGCACCGCAGCCAACGTTTCTGGAGACAACGCAATTGCTGTTTTCGTCGACAAACTGTATCAAAAAAAAGAAGTCAGTAAAAAAGTGATGGTTCCAAAGAAACCTGTACAAAAATAAAGCCAAAAGACAAGTACCCTCCTTCGGGAAGGCTTGTCTTTTTTCATGA
>CAZKSU010000158.1:0-4064 GCA_964555455.1 uncultured Carnobacteriaceae bacterium | reverse complement strand
CGTTAAAAAAGCCACATTTTGGTCTTGGGTTTTTCCATTTAATAAATCACTGCTTACAGAAATTATTTCAGTTTTCACTTTGCATCTTCCTCTCTGGTCCTTCACCGTTCTTTGCTCTTATAGTTTAATCGGTATCTTCCGGACTTGCAAAAAATAAGGCTACTCTTACTTGATCTATGGTATAATCCCGATAGAATAAACGAGAGTAAAAAGAAAAATGAAAGGCGTTTTTTTAATGAATAACCACGAAGCTGCGTTATCGCAAGCAGACATACACACAGATAAACTACAGCACAATATTTCAACCTTTAAACAATTGCTTCAAGAAAACACTCAATTTATGGCGGTGATAAAAGCCAATGCTTACAGCCATGGCGCCGTACCGATTGCGCAAAGCATCGAAAAAAATAAGGCCGCGGATTATTTCGGTGTGGCCCAACTAAGTGAAGCCCTAGCTCTGCGTAATCAAGGCATCCAGACACCGATTTTAATTTTTAATTCCGCACATCCGAAAGATATTCCGGCAGCTATTAAGCAGGAGATTACTCTGACCGTCTTTTCAACAGAGGCGGCAGCACACATTGTAAGCAGTGCAGAAGATTTACAGAAAACAGTGAAGGTGCATCTGAAAATTGACACCGGCATGGCTCGCCTAGGGGTTTCGACCTTCCAGGAAGCTTATGCGGTTTACCAAGCCCTAGCGTCTCCATATGTTGATATCGAAGGCATTTATACACATTTTGCGGACTCTCCTGACGATACAGGCACTGATTTTACGCAGAGGCAATTTACACATTTCCGCTCTATTTTAGAGGATTTTGAACAAGAAGGTATAGCTTTTGCCATCCGTCATTGCTGCAATACAGCGGGCACGATTAATTTTCCGGCCTATCATCTGGATATGGTGCGAGTGGGGCTGGGTCTCTATGGTTTGAACCCTTTAGCACACGGCCGAAATAAAATTGACTTGTCGCCTATTGCGACTGTCTCATCCACTGTTACCCATGTGAAAGATTTCCCTGCCGGCGAAAGCGTGGGCTACAGCCGCACGTATTACTCAAAAGCACCGATGCGGATTGCCACCGTAGCGATCGGCTATGCGGATGGAGTGGCTTATTCTCTCTCAAATAAAGGCTACTTTACATACAAAGGACAGCAGCTTCCGATTATCGGGAAGGTCTGCATGGACCAGGTGATGCTGGATTGCAGTGAAGTGCCTGATTTAACCATCGGAGAAAAAGTCATTTACTGCGGAGATCCAGCAGAGGGAGACACTTCCATCTACGAATTGGCTGAGTTAACCAATGAATCGCAGTATGATTTAATTTGCCGGCTGGGAACACGTTTAAATCGTGTTTATCAACCTTAAAGAGGATACTTATGAAAAAAAAGAAGAAAAAAAGAAATGTCAAACAGTTGTTTTTGAAAGGGATATTCTTCACGGTTTCAGGAATTATCGGCTTTGCTGGTTTAGAGCTTATTGATGCCATTCCCAACTTTTCCTTTTGGGATATTCTTTTAGCCCTTGCTGTTTTTGCGGTGAGTTTTCCTCTGCATATTCTTTTGCATGAATTAGGGCATCTCATTGCGGGTCTTGTTTCTGGCTATCAGTTTATTATGTTTCGCTTTTTAAACTGGGTATGGATTAAAACGGAGCAAGGAATTTCCAGACGCAAACAAGTGGTGCCAGGACTTCTGGGGCAAGCTTTAATGCTTCCTCCAGAAAATATGGATGAACCGCCTATGGTCCTTTACCATTCAGGAGGCTTAATTGTTAACTTACTGACTGCTCTGTTGCTGATGTTTCTAGGCGTGGGGAGTTCAAATCCGCGAGTCACCTTCTACTCCCTGATTTCTGCTGGAGTTGCTTTTCTGCTTTTCTACAGCAACAGTTATCCGCGGAGAGGGACAGACGGTTATAATCTGATGCAAATTCGCAAACGCCCTGAGGCCTTGACTGAAGTAACGGCTGTTCTTCGCTTATACGGAGGGATGGTACAAGGCGAGCCGTTTGTTAATTTACAAAGACACATCCCGCAACACCTTCCGAACACTTTTGGAAATCCAAATACAGTTACCTTATATACTGCTCAAGCGGCCGTTTATTTTGAAAAAGGCCATTTTGAAAAGGCTCGTGACCTTTATGAAACATTGTGGTTAAACCGCAAACAGTTAATCCATCTTCATAAACCAGAAGTCTATCTCAGCTATTTATTCGCGCTGCTTTTAACGGATCCTAGCCATCCAGATGTTGAGCATATTAAAAACACACAGACGTATAAAAATATGATTGAGATGAAAGCAGCAGACAGCTATAAGATCCATGCTGCTGAAGCGATTTATCTAGATCAGGATTATGAAAAAGCCAAACATCTGCTTTCTATAGGCAAACCATTGATTGCTACTGCCCCAACGGTCACCGAAGAAAAACTTGAGGCCCAATTTTATGCCTATTTAAGAGATGAAATTCGGCGGTTTGAAAAAGAACAACAGCTTCCTTGAATGAGGAGGCTGTTTTTTTAGGCACAGCCCCAGCAGGTCCTCTACCCTCTGAGCATTTCACTTTTTTAGCCAGCAGCGGTTGTGATACGGTTTCCTTAGAAAGCGACCGATTACATCACTAGGAGGAGTCATTATGCGAGCAGTTACTTATCAAGGAAAAAGAAGGATAGAAACGACTACCGTACCTGACCCAACAATTGTAGAACCGACGGATGCCATTATTAAGATCACGGCTACTGCCATTTGCGGATCTGATTTACACTTGTACCACCATGGGGACTTGTTTATTAAACAAGACGATTATGTCGTGGGACACGAACCCATGGGAGAAGTCGTCGAAGTTGGAGCCGAGGTCAAAAAACTAAAAGTCGGAGACCGAATTGTGGTCCCTTTCAATGTCAGCTGCGGGGAATGCTACTATTGTAAAAACAATATGGAAAGCCAGTGCGACAATTCAAACAAAAATGGCCATACGGACTATGGCGGTTTGTTTGGTTTCGGCCACGCACACGGCAGTATTCAAGGAGGGCAAGCAGAATTTATGCGTGTGCCCTACGCAGACATCAATTCATTAGTTGTTCCAGATACGGAGATACCGGACGAAAAAGTCCTCTTTTTATCCGATGTGCTCCCGACCGCTTGGTGGAGTGTGGAAAATGCGGGGGTTAAAGAAGGAGATACAGTGATTGTGTTAGGTTCTGGACCCGTCGGACTAATGACCCAACGCTTTGCTAAAATGAAAGGCGCAGCACGTGTGATTGCCGTTGACAACGTGGTCCACCGCCTGGAGCATTCCGCCAAAAAAATTGGCGTCGAGACGTTGAACTTTGACGAAGTTACCCTGCCTGGCAAAGCATTGAAAGAGATGACCAATGGCGGCGCGGATGTCGTTATTGACTGTGTCGGAATGGACGGCACGAAACGAAAAGATGAAAAAGTGACTAATTTAATCAGTCCACAGAGAGGGACGACCAGTCCGATTGAAACGGCCGGTGTGGCTGTCCGGAAATTTGGGACGATTCAGCTGACCGGCGCTTATATGTCACCGGCTACCAATTTCCTGCTAAACAACTTATTCTCACGAAATATTACCCTTAAGATGGGACAAGCCCCAGTGGTCCATCTGATGCCGAAGTTGTTTGAGATGATTCAAGACAATCAATTCGACCCGACGGAAATCATTACGCATGTTGCTCCGCTCGAACAGGCGGCCAAGGCTTATGAAATGTTTGATAAAAAAGAAGATGACAACATTAAATTTGTCTTAATTCCTGAATAGTTCGGCACAACTGCGGTTTCAGGCGATGAAAAAAGCCCAAGAAGAGCGGCCTAGGCCTCTCTTCTTGAGCTTTTTTGTCTTTTAACTAGTTATTTTGCGAGGGTTTAGTACATGCCGCCCATTCCGCCAGTTGGATCAGCTGGCATTGAGGATTCAGGCTCTGGAATGGCTGCAACTGCTGCTTCTGTTGTCAAGAGCAGAGCCGCTACAGATGAAGCGTTTTGGATCGCTGAACGTGTTACTTTTGTAGGGTCGATGATTCCAGCATCAATCATATCCACTA
>CAZKSU010000157.1:0-4070 GCA_964555455.1 uncultured Carnobacteriaceae bacterium | reverse complement strand
TGTTTATTATCAAATAATTCTTTTCCTTTTTCATAATTCGTTTGATCGGTAGCTAATGCTTTAATTGTCCCTTTCGGGAAAAATTGTTTTTTAAACAAATTATTCAGTCCTTCTTACGAATATTCTCACTATCAATGTATTATAACAAAAATCCTGGGTATTATCATATAAATTAAGAAAAACCCGCTGATTGGCAGGGCCAGCAACAGGTTTTTCTTCTGTATATTTGAAGGACTGCTGATCATGCCTTCTTTCTACACTAAAAAACGCTTGAGTCCAGGGCTCAAGCGTTTTTTAAAGATTAGATCACTAATTGACTGAAGTCCGCAAAGCGGGTAGCTGTAGCAGCAATAGTTTTCAACAGACTCAAACGGTTTTGTTTCACTTCTGCTTCATCCACCATGACCATATTATGTTCAAAGAAATCTGTTATTGAATGACTGATCTCAGCTAGAGCATCATATCTTTCTTTAGCACCTGCAGCATTCTTGAAGTTTTGCTCAAGTGTATCGATAGCTGCCACTAGATTTTTCTCTGAATCTGTTTCTAATAGGCCTTTATCCACTGCGTTTAGTTCTTCGATGTCTTTAGTCATATTTAGGACACGCGTAATGGATTCGACAACAGACTTAAATTGTTCCGTTGTTTTTTCCTTTTCAAGGACTTGCGCCACTTCAAGCATCCACGATAAATTCTTATGGGCTGAACCGAGTGCCGCTTGTCTCACATCATGCGCAATTTGGTGGTCTGTCTGCATAATCTGCTCTAAACGATTTTCGATGAATTCAACCAAAGCCGTTTTATTTTCAGCTAGATCCTCTTCTCGAGAAACCGGCAGCTCGCTTGCTTGAATGAAAGCATCGATCAATGAATCAAAAGCAATATCCTCTTCATGCAGTGCAAGCATAATTCGGACAACACCGATTGCTTGTCTTCTCAATGCATATGGATCATTAGAACCCGTTGGGATAAGGCCGATGGTAAAGAATTGAATCAAGGAATCAAACTTGTCAATCAATGCCGTATATTTTCCAAGCGTCGTCTCTGGTAAGGCATCGTGGACAGATTGTGGAGCATACTGATCACGGACAGCAAGAGCCACTTCTGAATCTTCACCGCGTTCTTCCGCGTAAATCGCCCCTATCGTGCCTTGCAAAGTAGGAAACTCGTCTACAATTTGAGTAACCAGATCAAATTTATACAGGCCTGTTATTCGTTCTAACCGCTCAATCTCTTCAGCCGACAGCGAATAGTAATCAGCCAGGACTTTCACCATGTTTGTCGCTCGAACTTGTTTATCATAAATCGTGCCCAATTTCTCATGGTAATCGACCCGTTTTAATTGATCGACAAAATCAGCAATCGCTAACTTTTGATCTTCGGCGTAAAAGAATTTTGAATCCGCCAGTCTAGCCGACAGCACTTTTTCATTTCCGCGAGCCACATTGTCTAGATGTTCTTCGTTCCCATTTCGAACAGAAATAAAGTATGGACGCAAAGGCTGTTCCTTAGAATTTTCTCGAACCGGGAAATAGCGCTGGTGATCAATCATAGAGGTTTCCAATACCACTTCTGGAATTTCTAAGTACTCTTCGTCGAATTCTCCATAAAAAACGGTTGGATACTCCACTAAATCAGTGACTTCTTCAAGCAGTTCCGAATACGCCGTTGGAATGACCCAATTTTTCTCTTCACACAAGTTTTCTAACTGTTCGATGATTCGAGCTCTCCGTTCGGCACGGTCTGCGATGACGTATTGCTCTAGAAGCTTTTCCTCGTACTCATTCGGATGTTGGATTGTAATGGCTTCACCCAAGAAACGATGGCCTTGTGTCAGCTTGCCTGTGTCAACATCAAATACCTCAAAAGGCACAATTTCATCGTCTAAAAGCGCCACCAGCCAATGAATTGGACGCACATAATGGTAATTGGTCGTTCCCCATTTCATGTTTTTAGGAAATTCGATGTCTTCAACGACTTTATGGATGCTCTGTAAGAGTTCTTTTGTTTCAAGCCCTCGGATATGTTTTTCAATGTAGACGTAAGGCTCACCCTTTTCATCTTTGATGATTAAATCTTCTACAGAGCCTCCTTGCCCTTTAGAAAAACCAATCGCCGCTTTGGTCCAGTTCCCTTCATCATCCTGAGCAATTCTTTGTGCAGGTCCTCGAACCGTTAAATGCTCATCGGGCTGTCTTTCGGCCAACTCTTCAACGATGACCGCTAAACGTCTAGGCGTTGAATAACCTGTTACCGTTCCATAAGACAGTTTTGCTTCATCTAAAAAAGCTTTTGTTTTCTCTACCAGCTGATTTTCAGCCTGGACAATGACATTTGCAGGCATATCTTCTAAACCAATTTCAAGTAAAAATGTATGGGCCATTTACTTCGCCTCCGTTTCTAAACGATATTTTTCAATCCACTGTTCTGAATCTTCTTTTAATAAAGGGAAATTTAATTTCGCTCGCTCATTCAAGAAAGCTTTTGCGATGTTTCTGGCCATTGCGCGGATTCTCCCTAAATAAACCGGCCGGTCAGTGGCCGAGACAGCTCCGCGTGCATCAATTAAGTTGAAAATGTGGCTGCATTTTAAGACATAATCGTACCCCGGATGAACAAGTCCCTGATCAATTAAGAACTTTGCTTCTTTTTCATACGCATCCAATAAATCAAAGAGCATCTCTAAGTTGCTTTCTTCAAATGTATAAACGGAGTGCTCATATTCAGGTTCTTTGAAGATTTCTCCGTATTTCACGCCATCTGCCCATATAATGTCATAAACGCTTTCCACATCCTGAATATAAGAGGCTAAGCGCTCTAAACCATAGGTTAATTCGGCTGTGACGGCATCTACTTCTATTCCTCCTACCACTTGGAAATACGTGAATTGGGTGACTTCCATACCGTCTAGCCAAACTTCCCAGCCAAGCCCTGCGCATCCTAATGACGGATTCTCCCAGTTATCTTCTACAAATCGAATATCATGCTGTTTCGGATCAATGCCTAAAGCAATCAAGCTGCCTAGATACAAATCCTGGATATTTTTAGGGGATGGTTTCATCACAACTTGGAACTGGTGATGCTGGTACAGGCGATTGGGATTTTCCCCATAACGCCCATCTGCTGGTCTTCTTGATGGTTCAACGTATGCCGCATTCCATGGTTCCGGTCCTAATGAACGTAAAAAAGTGTACGGACTCATCGTTCCTGCCCCTTTTTCCGAATCATAAGCCTGCATAAGCAAACAATCTTGATCTGACCAATATTCTTGTAACGTTAAAATAATTTCTTGAAATGTTAACTTTTTATCCGCCATGTTCTCACTCCTTGATAATATAAAAACTCGTCCCTATACTGACAGTTGACCAATCAGTATAGGGACGAGTTCTTCGCGGTTCCACCCTACTTCTAGCCGCAGATTGCAGCTAGCACTTTTATCTTTTTATTTTATCCTATGGCGCCTTTCAATGAAGATTTTGACTTGGCTCACACTCTCCCAAGTTCGCTGTACAAAAGTGATTCATTTACTTTTCTATCGTTTCAACATATCTATCATACATGTTCAAAAAGATTTAATCAATTTCTTTTTTTAACGTATCTTCCCACTTATATAAATTGTCAATAAACTTTTTGCTTTTTAGTTTTAAGCCCACCGACTGGTCATAGAGATAATCTAAGAGCCGCTTGATTTCATTTTGAGTCGTAGCTTTTATAGAGACTTCCCCTACTTTATCCAAATGGATGACTGAATACAGCCGTACTAAATGAACGGCCTTCGGGTTAATGTGCAGCCTGCGCGGATCTTCAAAAAAATGTTCCGAACAGAGGATGCCATGGTATTTATCGGAATAATCGAATGTGCCTTTTGTTTTTTGGCAAATAGCGCAATTTTGGAAATTTGGAGCGACTCCAAACACAACAAGTAATTTTGTTTCAATAATATTGGCAATCACTTCTGGAGCATAGCCTTCATTGATTAAATGCAGACTTTGTTCTAAAAGATGATACAAGGAAATATGAGGAGTATGATCTTCTACTGCTGCATCGACTAAAGCGCAAATATAAGTCGC
>CAZKSU010000156.1:0-4087 GCA_964555455.1 uncultured Carnobacteriaceae bacterium | reverse complement strand
CGTCTTTTTTGCACCCAGCCATTTAAAGTTACTTTTTTTCCAATATGTTCTTTTGTGAGTTGTCCGCAATAATTTGTTCTGCTCATTTTCTTACTCCTCGCTCGCTAGTTTTTCTATCGTTTCTTTGTAAATTTCTCTAAAGTTGTCACCGTAAATCTCTTCAAAAGGAATCGCTGTTTCTTTTCCTGTTTCAAGTAATTTCACATTAATCGTCTGGTTCTCCAGTTCGTTTCCGCCAAGCGTAAAGACTGTTTTTGCATTTAGCTTATCGGCTGTTTTAAATTGACTGCCAGGCTTACGCCCAATATATTCACGTTCTGCTGTTAAACCATGTCGTCTTAAAGCATTCACTAACTTTAAAGCTTCCCTGTTCACTTCATCGCCGATTGTCACGATAAATGCATCTAACTCCGTTAAATCAGGAAACTCAAAGTCTGCGCCTTCAAGCAGCATCACTAAACGCTCCAGCCCAATTGCAAAGCCAAAACCTGGTGTTGCAGGTCCCCCTACTTCTTCGACTAATTGATCATAGCGTCCTCCAGCACAAATCGTCGTGTTAGCTCCAAAATTTGGATCGTTTGTAATCACTTCAAAGATAGTGTCATTATAATAATCTAAACCACGGACCATATTTGTATCAATTTCATAGGGAATCTCCAACAGCTCTAGTAAATCTTTCACTTCTTCAAAATGTTCCGCTGACTCTTGATCCAAGTAATCAAGCACTGAAGGGGCATCTTTCACAATCTCAATATCTTTTTTATCCTTACTATCCAATACTCGAAGAGGATTTTTGTGCAGACGGTTTTGTGAATCTTCGCTTAATTCGTCAAAGTGAGGAGTTAAAAACTCTATTAAAGCTTCACGGTAAGCCAGTCGTGATTCTGTATTCCCCAGTGAGTTAATGACGAGGGATAAATTTTGAATGTTAAAACTTTCAAAAATTTCCATCGCCAATGCCATGGTTTCAACATCAACCGCAGGATTCTTGCTGCCATAAACTTCCACACCGATTTGGTGGAATTGACGCATACGGCCGCTTTGCGGACGTTCAAATCGAAACATTGGGCCATTGTAATAATATTTTACAGGTTTATGATGTTCTGGACCGTAGATTTTATTTTCAACGTACGCCCGAACCACACCGGCTGTACCTTCAGGACGCAACGCCAGATGTCTGTCCCCTTTATCATAAAATTCATACATCTCTTTTGAGACAATGTCACTCGTTTCTCCAACTCCGCGAGCGAACAATTCAAATTGTTCAAAAATCGGCAGTCGGATTTCTTTATAATAATATTGTTTTAATTTATCTTCAATTGTTTGTTCAACGAATTGCCATTTATTTGTTTCTTCTGGCAAAAAATCCGCTGTTCCTCTAATTTTTTGATATTTCATTTCTTTCCATCCTCCATCCATATAAGCAATAAAAAAACGCCCCTATTCTCGCGAATAAGGACGTGTAAATGATATAATTTGGCACGTGGTACCACCTTGTTTTGGAATAAGAAGCTTTTATTCCCTCTTCGTTAACGCCTTTAACGTGACAACTTTTCATTGCCAATCCTCAAGAATGTCTTTCCATTTCCATCCTTAGACATCTCTCAACTTCTAATGTCTTTTCTGTAAAGCAGAATTTAAATGTACTCTTTCTTTCATCGGAATCTATCTTTTAATTAGTACAACCTTACTAAACTTTGGTTGAATTGTCAAAGAAAACTTGACTATCCTCCTCTTATTTCATATAGTTGCCTTAACAAACTAAACGGAACTTGCTATAATTATTGTATATATTAACGTTTCCATATAAACAGGAGGTTCTCCAATGACCAGAGATTCCTTATCCAACAAATTTATAAAGAAGATTCCTAATAAAAAAATCGTGATTAGTTTTTTTGTTGCATTAATCACCCTAACGCTTAGCGCAATGGTTGCGCTGGCCAACGAGAATACAGTTGTGGTTGAAGCAGATGTATTGAATGTGCGGTACGGACCAGGTTTATCCCATGAAGTGCTCACCCAAGTGGAAGAAGAAGAACGGTTATTTCTTTTAGGTGAAGAAAACAAATGGTACAAGGTGCGTCTCGATGGTAATCAAGTGGGCTGGGTTGCCAGCTGGTTAGTCAATTCAAATGAAATTACTCAAGAGAATCTAGAGTTTATACGCGTCACAGGAGATGCAGTCAATATCCGCAAATTTGCTTCCGCTGATTCCGAACGCTTAGGCACAGCTTACCGGGATACCGAGTTGCAAGTCCTTTATCGGGATGGCGATTGGTATCAAATTATCTATCTAGGACAAGTTGCCTGGATACACGCGGATTATGTTGAGAGTATCCAAGCTCCTAGCCAATCAGTGCAGACAGAGACAACGTCAACCGCAGCCGCCCCTGTTGTGACTATCGGTGATGCACCAGCTACAAACATTCGAAGTCTCCCTTCCTTTGATGGTGAGGTTCTATACATAGCCCAGCCTGGAGAACAATTTTCATTTATTGAAGATGTAAATGGCTGGTTCCATATTCAATTGAATGACACTCAGACAGCCTATGTTTCTGATACCGTAGCTCATCTCAGCACGAATGAAGCAGTCAGTAATCCAGCAATAGCTCCTACAGAAACAGTACAGGCGCAGTACGCACGGTCGGTAACAAATTTAGCTGAGGCAACGATTGTTATTGACCCTGGACATGGAGGCTATGATCCAGGTGCTGTTTCTAGTGATGAAACGATTAATGAGAAGGATGTTGCCTTAAGCACTGCCAAGCTACTTGCACACCGGCTGCAAGATGCGGGCACAAATGTGATTCTTACCCGTTCGGGAGATCATTACGTCTCCCTTGACGACCGAGTCCAAACGGCTCATGCACACTCCGCTGATTTATTCATCAGTCTTCATTACGATGCCATTGCGCAGGCAAATTCAATGAGCGGAACAACGACTTATTACTTTTTTGAAGAACATCTTGAATTGGCCAATACTGTGAATCAGTATTTAAGTGAGAATGGGCCTCTTAATAACAATGGAGTGCGTCTAGGGGATTATTATGTGCTGCGTACGAATCGCCAACCTTCAATCCTTGTGGAATTGGGTTACATGAATCATTCACTCGATGTCCAATACATTGATACTCAAGCCTATCAAGCATCGGTTGTTGAAGCTATTTATCAAGCGTTGCGTGACTATTACAGTCAATAAAATAAAAACCTGCCCAGTAAAGACGGGCAGGTTTTTTAAGTGTTTATTATTTATTTTTTGAATCGATTAGAATGGTTACTGGCCCATCGTTGACTAAAGCAACTTCCATATCGGCACCAAAAACCCCTGTTTCTACTCTAAAGCCTTCATTCCGCAGATTGGTATTTAATGCCTCATACAAAGCATCCGCTTTTTCCGGCTTCGCTGCTTGGACAAAACTTGGCCGGTTACCTTTTTTCGTATTTGCATGTAAGGTGAATTGAGAAATCGATAAAATTTCCCCATCCACTTCACGAAGAGATACATTCATTTTCCCTTCGTCATCTTCGAAAATCCGTAAATTAGCGATTTTTCGCGTTAAATAAGCGACATCTTCGGAAGTATCTTCTTCTTCCACACCAACTAGTAAAAGAAAGCCTTTATTAATCGCTCCGCTTTTGACACCATCGGCAACAACATTTGCTTGATTTACTCTTTGTATAACTACTCGCACGTTCACTTACACATCCTGTTTTATAATATAATTCGTTTAATTGAATATACGTCGGGAATTTGGCTGATCTTATCCATAATGACTTCGAGTTCTTCTGTGTCATGAATTCCAATGGACACCTGGATGGTTGCCATTTGATTATTGTCTACTCGCCCATTCACATTACTTAATCGGTGAGTCAGACTATTTACGACTTCTAAAATATCATTTAACAAACCTGAGCGGTCAAAACCATACACTTCAAGTTCTGTATCATAGATCTTCCCAGTGCTTGTGTTTTCCCATTCAACTTCAATTAATCGCTCTGTTACTTCCTCTTCACCTGACACATTTGGACAATCCCGGCGATGAACAGAAATTCCGCGGCCGCGTGTAATGTAGCCTACAATATCATC
>CAZKSU010000155.1:0-4152 GCA_964555455.1 uncultured Carnobacteriaceae bacterium | reverse complement strand
CCTCTTGAAAGAACAGCTAAGACTTACCTGCTTGATGAGGAGAATCATTTGTTTGCGGTAGCAAATATTGAGGATGAAACGGTGTTGCAGGCTTATGCACTGACGGAAGACGGCAGCACAGAGGCAATCAATGAAGTGCCTTTAGCAACTGATTTTGCATTAGATTTCGACCAAAATCAATTCACCTACGTTGAAACAGAACTGATTGGGGATTATTTATATATTGTCCAAAGCAAAGAAAATTTTGAGCCGACAGCTGAAGTAGTCCCTGCGAGAATACAAGTGTTTGACCGGAATACCGGTGAAAGTGTCATGAGCGGTTATATCGGTTTCGATGAAAAAAATGAAGCCAATGCCCATTCAGGGATTGTGCATACAATCGGACAGCTTACGGATTTTTAAGCGATTCAATTAAAAAAGAAGCAAGCTCATTTTTGAGCCTGCTTCTTTTTGCTTCTCTATAGGGTTAAGTATTAATTCATTTCACCAAGCGGCAAGATTTCTTTGCCGTGGCTTTCATTGATGACTTGCGCCATTGCTGCATAGATAGCAGTAAAGCCGCATAAAATGCCCTCATAACCTGCAATCGTTAAAATCAAA
Source organism: uncultured Carnobacteriaceae bacterium (assembly GCA_964555455.1). Lineage (GTDB taxonomy): Bacteria > Bacillota > Bacilli > Lactobacillales > Carnobacteriaceae_A > Atopostipes. The sequence goes on along the minus strand of CAZKSU010000155.1, from coordinate 3,552 downwards.
GCCGAGCCTGTGAAGTTTCCAATCGACAGCAGGAAAAATAAAAGAGCTAATGTTGCGAAAACAGCTTGCAGTGCACGACTAATGCGAAGGGTTGCAATAAACATTAATAAGGTGAACAAGCCCCACATAAATAAAAAAGAGCCCATTGAGATAGCGCCTGCTGGTTCACCGTAACCCATTTCCGGCAGAATGTTTAAAGCAACGAAAGCCAGCCAAAACGCACCGTATGATGTGAAAGCTGTCGTTCCGAAGGTATTGTTCTTTTTGAATTCCATAATTCCGGCGATCATTTGCGCGATTCCGCCAAAGAAAATACCCATGCCCAAAATCATGGCATCCAGTTCAAAAAAACCAGCATTATGTATATTTAACAAAATAGTCGTCATGCCAAAACCCATGAGACCGAGCGGCGCCGGGTTCGCCGTTAATTCACTATATGTAACAACATCTTTCTTTTCCAATCCATTCACTCCAAATTATATAATAGTATACCGCCTATCATTATAGGCAGGTTCTCGCCCAAGTGTCAAGATGAGAACGTATTCGCAGACTGTCTAATGCAACAATCTGCTGTTTGACGGCTGCAAAGAGCCATCGGCTTATCGTGGAAACCACTCATTGGAATTGAAGGGATAAAAAATAGAAGAGTAGATTTTCTCCACTCTTCCATTCTTTCTGTTCCCCTTTTATTTAGTCTTCAAATTCTTTTTCAAAGTCCAAGATCCTTCCATTCAGAGCATCAATTTTGTAGTCATACTCCCACTGGCCATGGTTAAATTCGATTTCCCATTCTTTTCTTTCCTCGTCATTATCCAGCTCGACACCGTCAAAATCGACTTCCGAACGAGTTAAGCCTGCATGGTTCAAAGCAATATGAATCGCTTCTTCTTTAGGCATTTGGTCTTTTGTGGTTTCTTTTTTCTTTTCTGCTTTGATGTCTTGTTCAAACTCAATGATTTGGCCTGATACCGCATGGATAGTATATTCATATTCATTTGGACCTCCATCAAATTCCAATTCATAATGGGGCACCTCATTATCTAGATCAAACTCTGCATCCTTCCAATCGGCTTGTGAGGCTTCTGCTCCTGCATGGTTTAAAGCGATCTCTTTTGCCCGGTCCATGCCAATGTATTTTGCCGTTTTGTTTTCTTTCTTAAAAGATCCTTGAGCTTTCGACTGCGCTGCCTCTTCACCTTCATTTAGCACCGGTTCCTCTACCTTAACCACAGCCGCCTCTGTCTGTATATTTGAAACGGCCTGTTGAACATTCGCAGCCAATCCTTCTAAAAAATTCTCTTGAGGAAGTGATGAGCCGGTTTCAAGTTCTAAAACAATTTGGCGCTTTTCTCCTTCAACTTCTTCTATAAAATAACCAGCCTGATCTATCAAAGCGATGAGTTCTTCGAGAACAAGCCCGCTGTCTTTTCCAATATAGTCGCTATAAGTGTCCACAATTTTCTCACCCTCGTCATTCTTTCCAATTAAACGGGTCACTAAACCTTCTTCATCGTACTCGACCGCAATTTCAGGGTTCACTTTTAATACGACTGTTCCAGTGGCAGATAAACTTTCTCCTTCAGCGGCTGACTGTCCGTTGTCAGTTGACCTGCAGCCTGCCATAACCAACAGCAAAGCGACTAGCGCCATTCCAATCATCGATAACTTTCTCTTCTTCATAACTATCTGCTCCTTTTTGTTTTGTATTCAACAATAGATTACGTGAAGTCTTTCAAATAAACGGGGTCGTTTGGAAAAAAGAGCGTTTTTCTGAAAATTTTTGTTATACTAAAAACACTGTAAATGAAAGCGATTGGAAGGATGGGTGGAAATGAACAAGAAACATCTGAAAGATTACGGATTGTTTTTCCTGAGCGTCTTAGTTATTGGGACAGCCATCACCATTATTACAAATGCCGGGCTCGGGGCCACAGCGGTCACCAGTCTGCCCTTTGTCATCAGTGAATTGTGGCCGGTGAGCTTTGGTTTAATGACTAGTTTTTTCAACGTTTTATGGGTTATTTTACAAATTCTTATTCAAAAAAGAAAATTTCCCAGAATCCAATTCTTACAATTAGGTGTCTCCTTTCTTCTGGGGTTTGCTGTTGATTTATCCAATGCCCTGCTGGGGTTCATCCAGCCGCGCACCTACTTTTGGCAAATCACCATGCTGATTGCCGGCTGTCTGGTTATGGGCTTTGGCATTTTTCTCCAGTTAAAAGCAAAAGTTGTTTATAATCCCGCGGAAGGAATCGTCGCTGTGTTTGCGGAAAAGACCGCCTATCCTTTCGGCAAAGTAAAAACAGCCTTCGACAGTCTATTGGTCCTTCTCTCTCTCTTACTTGGTTTTTTTGCGACCGGACACGTCGTTGGCATCCGCGAAGGAACCGTTCTTTCCGCGCTGATTATTGGTCCTTTTACAGGCATGTTTCAAAAAATAGTTTATAGAAATGAGGAAAAAGAATGAAAAAAGCATTATTCATTATGATGGATGAGATGGTCCATCATGTGTACGATCAAGAAACACGGGCAGAAATTGAGCAGCATTTTGATGTCCTGAGCGAACCTTTAACAAAGGAGAGTGTATTCGAACACAAAGATTTACTGGCAAAAGCAGAAGTTATTTTCTCTGGCTGGGGATCGCCTGTCTATGATGAAGCGTTTCTCGCTGCAGCTCCAAAGCTTGAGGCTATTTTTTATGCGGCAGGCACAATGAAATCGCTGCTTTCAAAAGAAGTATGGGAAAGAGATTTAACGATCTCAACGGCCAATGCTGCGAATGCGATTCCTGTTGCCGAGTATACCTTAAGCCAAATTTTGTTCAGTTTAAAAAATGGCTGGCAGATTACCCGGGATATCCGCAAAAATCGGACATATTCCTTTAACCAGTACCCCATCCCAGGTGCGTATAAACGCACGGTCGGCCTCATTTCACTCAGTCAGATCGGCCGAAAAGTGGTGGAATTGCTAGAGCCCTTTGACTTAGCTATTTTGGCGTATGATCCTTATGTCTCAGCTGAAGAAGGAAAAACCTTAGGTGTGACGATGGCGACTCTTGAAGAAATTTTCCAAGAAGCGGATATTGTTTCCTTGCATACGCCGCTGCTTCCGGAAACAGAAGGGATGATCACTGGCGATCTGCTTCGCCAAATGAAGCCTGAAACGACCTTTATTAATACTGCCCGCGGAGCGATTGTAAAGGAAGAGGAACTGATTGAAGTCTTCAAAGAGCGTACAGATTTGACCGCGATTTTAGACGTCACCTATCCAGAACCGCCAGTTCCGGATTCTCCGCTGTATGCTATGGACAATATTGTCCTTACACCCCACATCGCAGGAAGCGCCGGCTCGGAAGTCGCGCGTATGGGCCGATTAGCTGCCGACGAAGCCATGCGTTACATTCAAGGGGAAGACTTACACTATAAAATTACGCAAGAAGCTTATAAAAAAATGGCGTAACCGCCCTGCTTTCTATATCAAACGCCAGCGACCCGTGAGGCATGGAGTCGCTGGCGTTTTGGGTTTTATTTTTCTTTTCCGCTGTCTTCCTCT
>CAZKSU010000154.1:0-4152 GCA_964555455.1 uncultured Carnobacteriaceae bacterium | reverse complement strand
TGGCGAGCGAAAGTAATAGGTCCCGTTTATTCAAGGGATTTATTACTTTTTTGGCTTATAAGAGGGAGTTAAGAGCCCTTAACGGAACAGCTGACGCACCAGGTCTGCAGGTGGCGGCGTCAGTAAACTCGCTCAGCAGCGAGTATGATTTGAAGGATAGAGGAGTTAGCAGATGTTAAAAGAGAATGAACGAATTGATCAGCTGATGCAATATGATTTAGACATTATTCAAAGCCCCAAAGTCTTTTCTTTTTCGTTGGATGCGGTCTTGCTAGGCGACTTTGCTCATATTCGCAAGCGGGATGATTTAAAGGTTGTGGATTTATGTGCGGGAAATGGCGCTGTGGCTTTAATGCTTTCCCAAAAAACTAAAAGCCCAATCTATGCTGTGGAAATCCAAGAAGAGCTGGCGGATATGGCCCAAAGAAGCATTGAGCTGAATCAGTTAGAAAATCAAATTCAAGTGATCCATAAAGATTTAAAGGAAATATCCACTGAGCATTATGATTCAGTCGATATCATTACGTGCAATCCTCCTTATTTTCCATTGAAGGAGCAGGGAGCTGTCAATCCGAATGAACATTTAGCGATTGCGCGCCATGAGGTTCATCTGACACTTGAAGAACTGGTGGCTAAAATAGCACAATTATTAAAAATGAACGGGAAAGCTTACTTGGTACACCGGCCTGACCGCTTTTTAGAGCTGATGGATGTGATGCGAAAATACCAAGTCACTCCTAAACGGGTCCGCTTTGTTCATCCAACGGAAGAGATGCATGCGAATATGGTGCTTGTGGAAGGGATTAAGTATGGCAAAGAAGCGGGCTTTCAGATGCTGCCGCCTTTGTATGTCCATGATAAAAGCGGAGCGTATCGTCCAGAGGTTAGGAAGATTTTATATGGGAAAGAGTAAAGTAAGCTATTTTTACGTCTTATGGTGTAAAGATCGCTCTTTTTACGCGGGATACACAACAGATTTAAAAAGAAGAGAACAAGAACATAATGAAGGAATAGGGGCAAAGTATACACGGCCAGCGTCTCGGCGCCCGCTCAAGATGATTTATGCGGAGACATTTGAAACGCGCAGCGAAGCAATGAAAGCTGAGGCCGCTTTTAAACGCTTGACCCGTCCTCAAAAAGAGCACTACTTAAAAAATAATGGCATTCAGTTTCCGTTATCTCAAAAGAAACCATGTCTGATAAAAAAGGTGAGTTTGGATGAAAACACAAAAGAGTAATCAGGAAGATGGAACAACAGGCACTTTGTATTTAGTGCCAACACCGATTGGAAATTTGGAGGACATGACCTTTCGGGCGATTCGCACGTTGAAAGAAGTGGATGTAATTGCCTGTGAAGATACTCGAGTCACTCAAAAACTGCTCAACCATTTTGAAATTGATACGCCAAAAGTGAGCTATCATGAACACAATATCAGAGAGAAAACCGCAAAATTATTAGATGAACTGCTGGCTGGAAAAAATCTGGCTCAAGTTAGTGATGCAGGGATGCCTTCCATCAGCGATCCTGGGGTGGAATTGGTAGAAGCAGCAGTTGAGCGAAGGATTGCAGTGGTCCCCCTCCCAGGAGCCAATGCTGCGCTGACTGCTTTAATTGCGTCTGGCATCTCTCCTCAGCCGTTTACTTTTATTGGCTTTTTAAGCCGGAAAAAAGCTGAGTTAAAAAAGGAATTAGAGCGTCTGAAAGACAAAGAAGAGACCCTGCTTTTCTATGAATCGCCTTTCCGGGTCAAACAACTTATGGAAAATTTGGTGGAAGTGTTTGGGCGAGAGCGCAAAGTGGTGTTGGCGCGTGAAATCACCAAACGCTATGAAGAGTTTATCCGCGGGGCGGCAGAAGATGTCTATCAGTGGACGGCTGAGCAGGAGATGCGCGGGGAATTCGTGGTGATTGTTGAAGGCAATCAGGAAGTCCAAGAAGAGAATCTTTGGGCTGAATGGACCATTTTAGAGCATATAGAATATAAAATGGATTATGAAAAAATGTCCAGCAAACAGGCCATTAAAGCAGTCGCTAAGGAAAGAGATCTGCCCAAGCGAGAAGTGTACGCTGCTTACCATAAGCTTTAATAAATTTGCAGAAAGTTCAATCTTGTATTCTTTTTGTTCGAATTATGCCTTTTCAACGTGTAAGAATAATGTTACAATGTAACCAGTTTGTAATATACTAAAAATATTCGGAAGGTTGGTTATAGCATGCGACTTGAGTTTCGCTTATTATTCTTACCAGTGCTCGCCATATTATCTTTGGCAGCTTGTACTAGTGAAACAGATAATCATACATCCAAAAATGATTCAGATTCACGAAAAGACATCTATGTAGCCGCCCAAGAGGCTAATGAAAATTTAAAAACAGAAGAACTAAATAAAATAGAAGAAGCAACAACAGAAGAAACAGCAACAGAAGAAACAGCAACAGAAGAAACAGAAAATGAACCTGAAACAGAGGACACAAAAGAAACAAAAGCTGTAGTAGAAGCGGCGGCTCCGGAAGCAGCAGAAGCTCTCCATCCAGATGTTGAGCCTATTGTGGAACAGCTGCTGGAAGAGACAGACATTGAGTTAGAAAACCATCTCTTGATCTTTACTGAAATGGATGAGTATATTGAAATTGATGTCCGTGAGACAATCGATGAAGATACTACAGTAGCAGCCGGTCTGTACCGCTACATGTATGAAACAGATGAAATATTCGTGAGTGATTATTTAACCGGTGAATTTATCCCGCTGAAACATCTCCCATAATCTTTGGTAAACAGAAAGTTGAGCAAGCCCTCAGCCTTCTGTTTATTTTGTCTTTCAGACCGTTTACATCTGTGCTATTATTATACTATTATTAGAAAAATGTGAGAATTGAAAGGGAGATTGTATGGTTGAAGAGTTAAAAGCACGTTCCGAAGTAAGTGACCAATTGAAATGGGATCTTACAGGGATTTTTGAAACAGAAGAAGCGTTTCAAGAGACCATGGCGCGTTTTCCAAAAGAAGTTGCCGCCTTTGTTCAAGAGTATCAAGGAAACTTATCAGATGCTGAGACTGTGGTGGAAGCTCTACATAAATACGAAGAATTGATTTCTACAGGAAGCTACTTAGGCCAATACCGTGGATTGCCTGTCAATGCGGATGTAACGGATGGAGAAGCAGCAAGCGATTTACGCGAAGTGGCAGCCATGCTTTCCCAAGTGAGCGGAAAAATGAGCTTCTTCACTTCCGAAGTGTTAAAACTATCAGAGGAAGAATTAGATCGTGTGGCTGAACTGGAAGAGAAATTTAAGCCGTGGGTCCGAAAAACAAAGAAAAGCAAAAAAGCGGCGCTTGCTCCAGAAGTTGAAGAAGCGTTAGCTTTATTAAATCCTGTGTTGAATTCTTTCCAAGACATCTATGAACAAGCCCGTTCAAACGACCCTGATTTTGGAACGTTTGAGGTGGATGGAAAGGACTATCCTTTAAACTTTGTTTTATATGAAGAAATGTATATGTACAGCACCAATCCAAAGATCCGCCGGGCGTCCTATGATAAATTTAATCAAGTACTGGGTCAATATAAAAATACTATAGCTACCGCTTATTACAATCAGATTGTTAAAGAAAAAACAATTGCAACCATGCGCGGCTACGATTCAGTTATTGACTACCTGCTCGAATCACAAGAAGTGACTCGCGACATGTACGACCGTCAAATTGATGTCATTATGGAAGAATTCGCTCCGGTCATGCAAAAGTACATCACTCATTTAAAAGAACAGAATGGGTTAGAGAAAATCACCTATGCCGACTTGAAGATTGATGTGGATCCTGAATTTACACAAGATGTGTCGATTGAAGAATCAAAAGAGCTTGTAAAAGAAGCTTTAGCGCCCTTTGGACAGGACTATGTCGATTTAATGTTAAGTGCTTATGATGAAGGCTGGATTGACTTTGCGCAAAACGTCGGGAAGCGTTCTGGTGCGTTTTGTTCAACAACGTATAAAAAACACCCTTATATCATGATGTCTTACTCAGGTTTATTAAGCGATGCTTACACGCTGTTCCATGAACTGGGCCATGCGGGACAAGGCGTGCTGTCCCATAAATACAATTCAAATACAGGCGCAAGACCCTCACTGTATTTAATTGAAGCACCGTCTACTTTCCA
>CAZKSU010000153.1:0-4183 GCA_964555455.1 uncultured Carnobacteriaceae bacterium | reverse complement strand
CCACCTTTACCAGAAGTAATTACAATTGTTTTTGCCATTCTTTAAATCCTCCCGCATTTTTAGAAAATTCCGGACGAATTTGCGCTAACTGACTGATGTCCGAGAATTCGATTACATGTAGATCATTTAAATAAACCATCTGAGGCTCTGCTTCATCGATACTCACCTGGTTTTTTGCTTCATCTTCACCGTTCTCAATAAATTCAACGTGCTCACTGATCCGTACTTGCCCATCAAATAAAAAAGGGGCAATAATAATCGCTTGATCATTCCCTTTTGCTCCGGCATGAATCGTTCCTTGAACTTTTCCGATCACAATCACGCTTCCAGAAGACCGCACTAAGCCGCCTGGCCGGATATCACCGAGTAAAATAATATCCCGCTCGCTATGTACAATTTGGCCATTGCGAACCGTTTTTACAAGCAGTAAAGGCGAGGCCTCTTTATGCCATTGCTCCGCTTGTTCGATCTCCGCTACAGACGCTCTGTATGCTTTGACGACAAAATTCGTTGAGTCGTGGATTGCTTTTGAAAGAGATTCTTTTACTGAATCGTTCAATACACGGCTCCCTGAATCGATGATTAGATCATATTCTTTATCATATGTCTTATCATTTTTGAGATGCTCAACTAATTCTTCTAATTCTTGTTTCATTTCCTGAATACTGGATTCGTCATTTAAAATCAAAATATAACCTTCATTTGTTCCTTTTAATGCAATATGCTTTTCCAATCCATCCACCTACCTTATTTTGCTTCGTCCATAACACTTACAACCAGTCGATGCACGAAGAGACTAAATATGAGCATGATGAGTCCATTAAATAAAAGCGTTGCGCCTAATCTCGACACCAAAAAGAGTTGAAATGCCATGGAAGTAATGCCTAAAAGACGCATAATTCCATACACCACAAGTTCACAAACCGTTAACACTAAAATAGCGATTAAAGTATACGATAAAACATTGGGCTGAATCGCCCGTTTAAAACTAGAAACTAAAGTGACCGCCAATAAAAAAGTCGCCATATAAATCCCTAAAAAACCTAAATAATAAGCATCCATAATAAAACCGATCAGGGCTACGTTCCCATACATAAAATTCTGTGGGTAATGGAAAGTGAGAATGATGATCACTAACAAAATGGTCCGCGGAACAAACAAGCCGATACTCGTATTTAAGCCAGACGTGAAGTAGCTGGCTATGAAGCCGTCAAATAACACCGCAAACAGCATCAAAAAGATAGGCAAGAGATGTTGTTTCCAATTACTCACTTTCATTCGGCTCACTCTCTTCCTCTGCTCCGCTGAATGAATCAGCTTGACGGCTGATGATGGTGACATAACGCAGATCCTTAAAGTCCGTAGCTGGCTCAATATAGACCCGCTGACCTAATCCATGGCGGTCCAGGCTCACTTCAGCGACTGTTCCGACAAGTAAGCCTCGCGGTACAAGGCCGCCCATTCCCGAAGTGACCACATCCGCACCCAGCTCAATCTCCGAATCAGAAATGATTTGTTCCATCACTAAAAGATCGCGGCTGGAATCATAGCCGTTGATCACGCCAAAAACCGTTTCATCTTCTAAAACAATCTCTGCACTTGTTAAAACGGATGTGTCATCAGAGGTTGTCAAGAGGGTAACTTTTGCACTTGTCGGATTCACATCCGTTACACGGCCGGCTAAGCCATTGTGCGACATGACCGACATCCCGATTTCAAGCCCATCCGTACTTCCCCGGTTGATCACCACTTGGTCAATCCACATGTCTGGGTTTCTTGCGATAACTGAGCCTGTGAGCGTCGTATAGTCGGTTAAGGTAGCCTGTAAATCTAACTCTTCCTTTAAATGTTCATTTTCTTCTGTTAGCGTTGTAATTTCTGCTTGATATTCCGCGAGCTGTTCCATTTTCTGCTTCAAACGTTTATTTTCCTCAAATGTGTCTTGAAGAGTGTTCACATCTGAAAAGAAATGGTTGATGGCATTCACAGGTGCTGAGAAAGCGCGACCTAGAACGGCTGTCATATCACTCGTTACTTGCTGGAAATAAGGAGCAGAGCCATAATTGCTAAACGAAAACCAGAGAATCCCTATAAAAATCATAAAACTGACCAATAAAGTGATGAGTTTTTTATTATCAAATAAATTTTTCACCCGCTCACTCCTCTTACTTTCTTTCATTCTTTTGAATGATTGTATTGCTTGAATTAATTTCTTTTTTGCAGGACTTCAATTTGAGAAAGTGCTTTTCCAGTTCCAAGAGCCACACTATTTAATGGATCATCTGCTACAAATACCGGAACATCTACGGCGTCGGAAATCGCTTCTGTCAATCCATTCAGCAAGGCGCCCCCTCCTGTCAGCACGATTCCGCGGTCAATCACATCCGCTGAAATTTCTGGCGGTGTTTCTTCTAAGGTTTCTTTCACAATTTCGATAATGTCTTGAATCACCTCTTGGATGGCTTCAAAGATAACCGTCGATTCAATGGCCATGGTTTTTGGAAGTCCCGTCACTAAATCTCGCCCGCGGATTTCAGTACTGTCTATCTCTTTGGCCGCTTTTGCCGAGGCCGCACCTAATTCTTTTTTCACAAATTCAGCTGTCCGCTCGCCAATAAGTAAATTAAAATGATTGCGGATATGTGAAGTAATGGCCTCATCCATCGCATCTCCAGCGGAACGAATCATCCGGGCAGAAACAATCCCGCCTAAAGAAATGGTCGCCACATCGGTCGTCCCGCCGCCAATATCCACAACCATGCTTCCTGTCGGTTCATTAACCGGCAGATCCGCACCAATTGCAGCAGCAAAAGGTTCTTCAATCAAGAAAGCCTCACTGGCTCCAGCCATTAATGCCGCATCAACAACGGCTCTTCTCTCTACTTCGGTTCCGCCGCCGGGTACACAAATCACAACGACAGGTTTAGGACCAAAGCGGCTGCTCACTTTGTCTACAAAGTATTTTATCATACTAGCTGTTGTATCAAAGTCGGCAATGACTCCATCTTTCATTGGCCGTGTAGCGACAATGCTGCCAGGTGTACGTCCGATCATATTCTGGGCATCAGTACCGACGGCCACAATATCATTTGATTGCTTTTCAAGGGCAATAACGGATGGTTCGCCGATTACAATGCCTTTATTCTCAACATATATATTGGTATTAGCTGTTCCTAAATCAATACCAATTCTTCTTTTTCTAAATAGCGAGACTACCATTTCATAACTTCCCCTTTTATTTGTCATTTCCTCATGACGTTTCCTTCATGCATTTCAAGATGTATAAAAAATACTAGAAACAAATTTCCATTGCTTATTGTACCTGTTTATTGGACCATTTGCATTAATTATACAGAAATAAATTAAAAATTGTGTGGAGATTCTAAGCAAAAAAATAAAACCGAGGGACAATAGTGCCCCTCGGTCTTTTATTTGTAAAATCTATTGTAAAGCTGACTTACGCTTTTTGAACGTTAGCCGCTTGTGGTCCACGGTCGCCTTCTTCAATATCGAAAGTTACTTGTTGACCTTCTTCTAAAGTTTTGAATCCTTCTTCGTTGATTGCTGAGAAGTGTACGAATACATCGTCTGCACCTTCACGTTCGATAAATCCAAAACCTTTTTCTGCGTTAAACCATTTTACTGTTCCTGTTTCCATATTACTTTGTTTCCTCCTCGTGCCTTATGCACATAAAAATTTTTCACATATTTGCAAGGTACGAATTGGAATGCATTAACATACATTTTTCTTTCCTTCCTTACTAAAATGCTAAGTACATATTATCACGATTTAAAAAGAGATTCAAGAGATATGATTCAAATGTGGCTAATTTCTTTAAACGTTTCTTCACAGTTTCTTCACAGTTTCTGTTTTTCTTTCTTTACATGTATCCGTATTCACGCAAACTAAGATATTCTTGTTCGCCTACAATAATGTGATCGACCACTTCAATGCCGATCATTTCTCCCGCATCCACCACACGTCTAGTAAAAGAAAAATCGGCTTCTGACGGTTCTGTATTTCCCGAAGGATGGTTGTGCGCTAAAATGATGCGGGCAGCTGAATAGCGGACAGCGCCTTTGAAAATTTCTCTAGGATGCGCAACGCTTGTATTTAGCGAACCGATAAAAATCGTTTCTTTTTTGATGATCTCATTTTTTGTATTCAAATAAAGAGCAACCA
>CAZKSU010000152.1:0-4191 GCA_964555455.1 uncultured Carnobacteriaceae bacterium | reverse complement strand
CAGTATGCATTTCCTACCGTTCAAAAGAAAATATGGGATTCTTTTACAGAGATTACACTTTTTTAAGGGAAGGAAGATAACATGGGTGAATCATCTAAGCCGGGAGCACAACATAAAAACAGAAAATGGCTGATCATCGGAGGAGTTTTTGCGGTTATTCTGCTCACTATAGGCGGAGTAACCGGCTATACATACTGGCAAGGGGAGCAGAGAAAAGAGCAAGCGCACCAAACGGCTCAAACGTTTGTCGAAGCACTAGAAAATCAGGACTATGAGCAGCTGTCTGCAATGCTCTCTGAGTCCTCTTTAGAAGAAGCGGCTTACACACGCGAAGAGGTAGTGGAAAGATATGAAACGATTTATGGCGGAATTGGCGCTTCAGAACTTCAAGCGGCGGATATACAATTGGCCGAAGAGAAAGAAACAGACGCATTTTCTCTTCAGTATGATTTACATATGACCACTTCTTTAGGAAAACTAGCTCCCCAAACGCACCAAACGAGTCTCCAAGAAACAGAAGAAGGCTTTACTGTAGATTGGGATACCAGCTTGATTTTTCCTGAAATGGCAGCAGGAGATACTGTCCAAATCACGATGCAAACGGGTGAACGGGGCAATATTTTTGATCGTCATGGCGAATTATTAGCCGGAAAAGCTCCAGCATGGGAAGCTGGCTTATATCCTGCCTCGTTAGGTGAAGGGGATGAGCGAGAGGAAAATCTTGAAGCGATTGCGGATGCTTTTGATACGAGTACGGAGCACTTAGAGAATCTGCTGTCTGCCAGCTGGGTGACAGCAGAAACGTTTGTTCCTGTCACAATTGTAGAGGAAGCAGATCGGGCCGAAATACCGGGAGTGCTTTACCAGGAAACCACGGCACGAGCCTATCCTTTAGGCGAAGCTGGCGCTCATCTTATAGGTTATACGGGGGAGGTTTTTGCTGAAGATCTGGAGGAAAATCCGACACTGCAACCGGGAGATATTATCGGCAAGTCAGGGTTGGAAGCGACTTTTGATGACCGGCTGCGAGGCGGAAAAGGCGGGACAATTGCTGTTCTCAATGCGGATGGTGAGACGAAAACGGTCTTGCAAGAAGCACCAGTCGAAGATGGAGAAGACATTACGATAACCATTGACCGAACCATGCAACAAACGTATTTTGATGCTTTTGATGGTGAAAGTGGGGCTGCGGTCGTAACGGAACCGACTACCGGAGAGCTGCTTGTCCTGACTAGCTCCCCTTCTTATGATCCAACAGCCATGGCGCGCGGAATCAGCGCTGAAGCGTATCAGACTTATGCTGAAGATGAAAGAGCGCCGTTCTTACCGCGTTACACGGCTCGCTATGCACCAGGATCCACCTTTAAAGTCATTACTGGAGCAATTGGGTTGGACAGCGGCACAACGACCACAGAAGAAACACAGACAATAACAGGTTATGAATGGCAAAAAGATGAATCGTGGGGCGATCATGTGATTCGCCGGGTGCAAAACCGGCCCACTGAAGTGAACCTTGAAGAAGCTTATGTGTTTTCTGACAACATCTTCTTTGCAAGGGAAGCTCTTGAGATGGGAGCTGAGACTTTTATGGACGGTTTGGCCCAATTTCCTTTTGGAGAAACCTTTGACCTGCCAATAAGTATGAATCCAGCACAAATTACAAATAGTGGCTCTTTTGACAATGAGATGCTGCTTGCAGATACAGCTTATGGACAGGGCCAGCTGCTTATGAGTCCACTCCATCAAGCTATATTTTATAGTCCTTTTGCAACCGGCGGAGATTTAGTCTTTCCTGCTCTCGAAAGGACAGAAGAGGAGCCAGAATCTATTCAGCCAATCACTCCGGAATCTGCCGACACAGTGAAAAATTATCTTGTGCAAGTAGTTAAAAATCCAAATGGAACAGCCCATGCATTAAATGAAGCACCTGTAACAATAGCCGCCAAAACAGGAACGACAGAAATCCAGTCACAAGAAGAAGCAGACAGGATGGATGTCAATGGGTTTTTACTTGCTTTTGATGCGGAAGAGCAATCCTACCTATCAGTTATACTTGTCGAGGACGCTGAGGGTGTGGATGTTGTCCGCCAATTTTCATCCGTGGTCAATTAATTATTCCTGAAAAGAGATAAACGAGATAAGTTTGTTTTCATTCTATTTATGTTACAATCGTTTATGAGATTTATTTATTCAGTAGAATAAATAAAAGAATTTCTGAGAGTTGGCTAAATAAAATGAAAAACAAACCTAGAGAGGGAGACTTTATTACAATCAGAAGTTACAAACATGATGGAAGTTTACATCGGACATGGCGAGATACAATGGTCTTGAAGACAACTGAACATGCTTTAATTGGCTGCAATGACCATACATTAGTCATTGAATCTGATGGCCGGAGATGGCGGACACGAGAACCAGCGTTAGTTTATTTTCATAAAGAATACTGGTTTAATATCGTGACGATGATTCGTCAAAAAGGAATTTCCTATTATTGTAATTTAGCTTCTCCTTTTTTAATCGATGATGAAGGAGCTAAGTATATCGATTATGATTTGGATGTGAAAATCTTTCCGGATGGAGAAAAACGGCTACTGGATGTGGATGAATATGAAATTCACAGTAAAAAATATGGCTATCCAGATGAAATCGATCCTATACTAAACGAACATGTCAAAATATTGGTTAGTTGGATAAAAGAAGAACGCGGACCGTTTTCAAAAGAGTATGTTGATTTATGGTACAACCGCTATAAACAATTAACCGGAAGATATCAATAAAAAAAGCATTGGGAGAGGTCTCCCAATGCTTTTTTGCTAGTTAAAGTGTCCTAATCTGATCGTCTCTTTCGTATTTAACGAAACTATTTGTTAATTTATTAAAATGCTGCAATTCTTTGTCGTATTCAAAGATTTTGGTCATTGTACGCAGCAAATCGTTTCCTTTAGAGAAATCATACTCCATCGACGCATCAGTAGAAGCTTCATTATAGAAAGCTTCCATAAACCTTCGGCGTAAATCTCGGCGATAAGTAAGAAAGTTCACTTCATCCGGAAGGATACGCCCATTCCATTTCAATAAGATTTGTTCATGTGCTGTCATCAATGTTTCCATTCGTTCACGAATTAATGTACGCAAATCTTCAGGCAAATGGTTCAATGTACTTTCGGATTCATGCATAATGATGGCCAATTCACGGAATGTCTCATTTGTACGAATCGACTGCCGAGATACAACCAAAAATCGCAGCATAGAATAGTATTTCCGGCTCACGAATCGTTTATAGAAGGGATCTCTCATATATTTATGGAATTTTCTCAAAGTCGTCATTTCTTTAGTCAACCGCTTTAAATCCTCTGACATAATAGGAAATTGAGCATTCTTCCTCAGCATCTGACGTACATATTTCATGGTGTCATCGGTAAGAACAATTGTTTTATTGTAAAATTTCACATCATATCTCGGCGGAAGAACAAATGTATTCACTACAAAGGCAATGATAATACCGATTAAAGTAGCAGCTACACGCTGAATGGCTGTCAACATTAAGTTCTCACCGGGCGAAATCATAATATTTATGACTGTAAGAGTAGCTAAGCCAATCACATCATTAAGTCCTAATTGGTGGAGCAAAGCAATGAGTAAAGCTGAAGCTACAGCGATCATCATCATTGTGTCTCCTAGAAAATTCGCTACTACGTAGGCGATGACACCACCAATAATATTTGCGATTAACCGATCACGGGTTTTCACAAAGGTTTCTTGAACAGAAGGCTGCATGGAAAAAACGACCGCAGCGGCTGCTAATCCAATACTATCTTGAAGGCCAATTAAGGGTGGAATGATAAAAGATAATAAAATGGCTAGACCAGTTTTAAATGTACGTGCTCCGATTTTCAAGTTGACTCATTCCCTTTTTTGAAAAAATAGACGAACTACCAATAAACTAAGTATAGTGTATGTAAATGCAATAATCTATTAATTCAAAAAGCAAAACTTGGCGAGTGAAAGGAGAAAAAATGGTTTGCTTGTAAGTTGAGCAAAAAATAAGTTATAATTATGACAATATGTAGAGTGGAAACGAGGAGGAAACGAAATGATTTCGGGTAGACAGCGTAATTTAATTAGTTTTGGCTTGATTTTCGGCACAGTTGGCGGTGCTTTAGCAGCTTATTTTCTCGCACCTAAAAGAGG
>CAZKSU010000151.1:0-4255 GCA_964555455.1 uncultured Carnobacteriaceae bacterium | reverse complement strand
TCTACCATATCTTATCGCCTCCATAAATGTTTTTCTGTACTATCAATTTCCTTAATGTAAATATAACAAAGATACCAAAAAATCTGTATTATCTTGCTTAAAATAACCTTTTGGCAACTCACTTTAAAAAAGAACGATGCAGGCCTAGCTGCCTGCACCGTAAATACCCCTTATTTTTCGTTTTCTTTGGATAAATCAAGATTGTCCATAAACGCATTCGCCGAATAAGCGGCTTGTTCCAAAGTGAGAAGGGCATCGTTATTTTCATACTGAGTCCCGCCAATCAGCAGCCCTAAGAAATGGACATGCTCCATCAGCCCATAGCGCTGGTTGATTAAACGAGCTTCGGGCCAATCGACTAAAATATAGCGGCCATTCCGGTGAGGCAAAATCAGCCCTTTGTGGTATAAATTCTGAATAAGCTCAGATTCTTTGGCTACTTCAGCCAGTTTCGTATTAAAACCCGATGCATTAATCAAAAGATCGACTTCTTCGAGCTCATCAGCAGCAACAAGAAAACGTCCATTCTCTTGGACTTGGATATCTTTCAAACCGCCAATGGGGCGCAGCTTACCCGCATCATAGAGCTCGAACAACCACTTATACGTGAGATTCGGCACCCGAGATTTAATAAAGAGCAGTTTTTCATGGTAATCTCTCAAATAAACATCCTTATCTTCTCCGCTTAAAGCATTGAACAAGTGGGGAAGCAGAGCCACGAGTTTTGAACTGTAGGTTTGCATCAATGCTAACTCCTGGTCGTTTGCCTCGAACGCTTCTCGTTTTCGTTCAAAGGTACTGTCTTTGTATTTGTCGTAAACAGCTTTTGGATGCTTCAGACCGCTGGCCGCCATATCTGCCTTGAATGTATCAGCGATCCGCTCTAATGGGATGAAGCCTTCATGCTTTTTCTTTTCTGCTTCGATCCATTCTTTAGAAAAGGTGAAGGTTATTTCTCCCTGATAAGGAATATTGACAAAATTAAATGGGGGGTAAGGGTCATAGAAAGTGAGCGGATGTTTTAGCTCAAAGTTTAACTGCAGATACCGCATAATATCCATAGCGGTTGCGCCGCTGCCGATAACGCCAATTTTCTGGTCCGGGTCAATTTTCGCAAGCTTTTCCTTCATCGGATAGGGATTTTGGATATAGTTTTTAGTTCCCTTCAATTGATAATAATCATTGTAGGGAGGATGCCCGACCGCAAAAAAGACACCATCATAAACTGTTTCTAGCCAGCCCTCGCTTGTCTTCAAACGGTACTGTCTCTCTGTTCCTTTTTCAATGACTGCTAAATCCGCCACTGTTTTTTGAATATGTACGACTTGTTCGTGTTCAAAATAAGGAGAAAAACGGTCGATGAGGTATTTTCCAAAACTTGGTCTGGAAACTAAGCCTTCAAAATTCGTCGGCTCTTCAATATTTTCCTCCAGCCATTCCACAAAATCATCGGGCTGACCCTCCACGACACTTAACATATCAGGGGATAAATTTAATCGAATGGCCTCATCATCGTTTGGATCATAAGGCAAGCCTGCTGCTAAAATCTCCCTCGGTTCAAAAACATCGATTTGATCGTCTTTTTTAAAGTTTGGATGGGTAAGTAACGTTCTCACCACACTTGTGCCAGAAACTCCGGCACCTACTACTGCTACTCTCATATTATCCTCCTACTATTCGTAAATCTGCCACCACTTATCATACCATTACTCATCCATTGATGGCCAAGATATTTTAACGAGGCAAAAGTTTACGGTATTTGCGGCGAAGCTCTTCTAAGTCTTTTAGCTTATCCAAGGAATCATTCTTTTCGTTCGAACCCACAGCAATAATGAGCATCTCTAATATTAACGTAGGGGCTACCATCGAATGAAATTCCCACGGCTCTCCGCGGCTGCTGTATAAGGTGACCTCCGCTTGTGTTGAAACAGGGGAGACGAGCTGGTCTGTAATCACCAGCACTTTAAATTGGCGATCGGCTGCCTCTCTGAAGATCGCTTCTTCTTCGGGCAGCGATTGGCTTCCAAAAAAGAAAATAATGACTAAATCCTCTGAATCAATATGCAATACATCTTCTAACAGTTCACTCCCGCTGTTTTGAATCTTGTGCAGATTTAAGCCATAACGGGCCAGACGAAAATAAAGCAATTCTTGCAGGCCGACGGAAGAACCTTGTGCATATATATGCACTTTCTTAGCAGCCAGCGTTAAATCGGCGGCTCTCATCAAATTCTCTTCGGAAAAATGTTCCATCGTCAGTTCAAGATGGTGGATGACTTTTTGGAAGCTGCCTATAATCGAGCCTTCTTTTTCTGTCTCTTGAAGAAGCGATTCAATTTTACCGGCTGGGGAAGGAGAGAGCTTTTTCGTGGTTTGCTGTTTGAACTCTTTGATATTTTTATACCCGACAGCCCGCCAAAAACGGGAAACAGAAGCTACACTTAAGTGCAGCTGATCCCCAATTTCCTTTTCAGTCAGTGTTAAAACGGTTTGGATATTTCTTTCCACATATTCTGCGATTTTTTGTTCTGAGGGAGTCAATTCATCGATCTTCCAATTAAAAACGACCATCATCACGTGCTCCTTTATCCTGAAATGCTGTATTCTTTGTAAGTTTACCATATGAAATGTAACATAACTTACAATTTTAGAATATTGTATGTATTTTAACAGGAAATTAACAAGATGCAGATTTAAAGTTTACATTCAATCAGTATATTGAATGTATCAAACAAATGGAGGCAAGAAAATGGAAACGACGAAAACGCGCTACAAATTGACAGAACAGCAGAAGATGATGGTCTTTATTTTATCCATGTCCCTTTTTGGAATGGCAACAATGATTTCTGAACTACTGCCTGAATTCCAATTCGGCTTTGTGGAATTCCAAGTCGAATACTTTTTATTTATTCCCTTAACCCTCGCTATCTTATTCCATCCTTTATATGCCGCAATCGGGGCAGCAGTAGGCCGCATTATTTTCGGCGAGATTATGCTTGGTCAGTTTGAAGCTTTAGGTGAAATTGAAAGTTTCTTAGCTCTTGTTTTAGCTTTATATATTGCCGGAATTATTGTCAGAGACCCGGCGAACAAAAAAATGGTCGGTTTTGCTGCGATTTTAGCGGTAGTCATTGATCAGTTTATCAGTATGGCCGTCGACATCGGCAAAGTATGGATCGGTGTAGAAGAACTGGAAACGATTCCTGGATTGTATGAAAGTATTGTGGTTGTGGAAGGCTGGGCGTTTTTAAATGATGTCCTGTTCTCAGGTATTTTATTTGCGATGATTCCCACAATGTATCTTGTCCCCAAACTGTACGGAAAGATTGAGCCTTTATTAGGGGTGAAGCCAAAAACAAAAGATATGCATATTCCAATGAGCGATATTATTACCCCGAAAACAATCGTCGGCGGCCTTGTGATTTCAATAATTGCCTTCGTTGCTGAAGCTTTCTCAGAATCAGACTTGGCGCCTGAATTCGAGTGGGCTTATGCTGTAGAAAATGAAACGATGTTTATGGTGATTAGTTTAACGGTTGCCGCTTTGCTCTCAATTGTTATTCTTTGGAAAGTGATGAGTCGAAATGAAAAACACAGCTAATCGAAAGAAAGGTTTGTATGATGCATTTAATTGAAGTGAAACATGTAACCTTCCAGTACCCAGGAGCGGAAACTCCTTCTTTGACGGATGTGAATTTGACGGTTGAAAAAGGCGAATTCTTAGCGATTATGGGCGGGAATGGCTCAGGAAAAACAACACTCTGTAAACTGTTTAATGGATTAATCCCTCATTATTATGTGGGTGATATTGAAGGGGAAGTTCTTGTAGACGGCAAGAAAACGATCGAAAGCCAAGTGACCGATTTTAGTGAAACCGTCGGCTATGTGTATCAAGATTTTGAAAACCAATTGGTGCAAGCGAAGGTGATTGATGATGCAAGTTTCACTCCCCTTAATTTTGGGTACCCCGATTATAAAGCACGCGGCAAGAAGGCTTTAGACAAAGTCGGCTTAGTCGGAAAAGATGAAGAATATATTTGGGAATTAAGCGGCGGACAAAAACATTTACTGGCTTTAGCCGGAGCGATTTCACTTGAACCCGAAATTTTGATTGTCGACGAACCAGTGGCTCAATTGGATCCGCAGCATGCCAAAGAATTTTATGAAGTTTTAAAGACTCTAAATGACGAAGGGATGACAATCATTGTGATTGAGCATCATACGGAATTTGTGGCTGAATATTGTGACCGGGTTG
>CAZKSU010000150.1:0-4277 GCA_964555455.1 uncultured Carnobacteriaceae bacterium | reverse complement strand
TCACACCTGAACGCGCCGAAGTGATTGATTTCTCTGAACCGATTTTAGAAGTAGGGAATCAGTTCGCGGTAAAAGCGGATAGTCCTTATGAAAGCATTGAGGATTTGCACGGGGCGACCATCGCGGTTAAAACGGGCTCAACAGGCCTTGAAATTATTCAAGAAATGCAAGAAGAATATGATTTTGACATTCTGACTTTTGACCAATCTGTGAACATGCACCATGCCGTAATGAATGGCAATGCAGATGCGGCGGTTGAAAGTTCAGCGGTTCAAGCCTTTGCGATTAGTACAGGCCAAGTTGATCTTCGGCAAATTGATGAAGAAATTAACCCGGTGGACCAAGCGTTTGCGACGAATGCTGGACCGGACAGTGAGCTGCTGACGAAATTTAATGCCGGTTTAGCTAATTTACAAGTAAGCGGAGAATTTGATGAAATTCTGCAAAGGTACCTGGGAGCAGAAGCGGATGCTGAATCAACAGGAGTAGCAACAACGCCTAGTGCTATCGCCAGCTCTTTAGCAAGCGGTTTATGGACAACCATCTGGGTGGCTTTCGTTTCGATTCTGATCGCTTCAGTTATCGGATTGGTTTTCGGTCTGATGCGTGTCAGCAGTAACCGCATCTTGAAATTGCTGGCTGATATTTATATTTACGCCATGCGCGGAGTGCCGATGATTGTCTTCTCTTTCTTTATCTTCTTTGGCGTGGCGCAATGGTTAAACGTAAACTTCTCACCAGCTGTAGCCGGTATCGCTGCCTTAAGCATTAACACGGGAGCGTATGTGGCTGAAATCGTCCGCGGAGGAATTCAGGGCGTGCCTAAAGGACAAGCAGAGGCGGGGAGAAGCTTAGGCATGAGCTACTCATTGACGATGAGAAAAGTCATTCTGCCGCAGGCTTTCAGAGCCATGGTTCCTTCCTTAGTGAACCAGTTTATTTTAGCTTTGAAAAATACATCTATTCTTTCTGTCATCGGAATGGTCGAGTTGACTACAGCTGGGCAGATCATTATCGCCCGAACGTATCAGTCAGGAAATATTTGGTTAATCGTCGGAACGATCTATATTATTCTGATTACCGTATTAACGAAGCTGTCTGAGTATATGGAGAAAAGGCTGGATGTTTCTTCCACTTCCGGTAAAATTAAAAAAGAAGTGTTTAGAGGAGAGCCAAATTAATACTAAAAAAAAGAACGCCATATATAGGCGTTCTTTTTGTTTCTATTCTGCATGATAACCTCCCTATCCATTCTTCTTAATCCATCTAGCGGCTGCGAAAAATCATTTCAGAACCAAAAAGAGCTTCTGCTGGGTTTGAAATTCATCTACACATGCATACTCAGCGGCTGCTGGTTGCGGCTTCCGGGTACGCATCTTATCTTACAAAAATAGGATTCATCTAGTAATTTCAAGTCGAATCGAATGGGTGGCTAGCTGCCAAAAGCAAAAACGCAACCGGCAGCTGCTATTCTCTATGGAAACTGGAGCTCAGAGTAAAGAAAAAACGCGCTGAAGAATTAGAAAAGATCTAATTCCTAGCACGTTCTTCAGGTTTCTTATACCTGTTAATGGTACTGCGTAATGTTTAAAAATTCTTGGAGTGTTTTATCTGATGGATGATCTAAAATCTCTTCCGGCGTGCCATCCGCCGCAATCCGTCCGTCATTCATGAAAATGACACGCGTCGCCACATCTCTTGCGAAAGAAATTTCATGCGTCACCAGTAACATCGTCGTATCCGCTGTCTCCACTAAATCTTTGATCGTTTCCAGGACTTCCGCAACCAGCATTGGGTCAAGTGCGGATGTTGGCTCATCAAACAAGAGAACTCTCGGATCCACCGCTAGCGCCCGGGCGATTCCGACACGCTGCTGCTGTCCGCCCGAAAGTTGAGAAGGGTACGCATCTTTTCGGTCCGCTAGCCCCACTTTTTCTAATTGTTCAAATGCAATCTCATACGCTTCCTCTTTGTCATAGTCGCGAACAGTAACCAGCGACTCCATCACATTTTCAATTGCCGTCATGTTTTTAAACAAATTATAATTTTGAAACACCATCGAAGACTGCAGACGCAACTGCTGCACCTGACTTTGCGTATAGTGGCTGGCATCTACTGTGGCATCGCCAACTGTAATCACGCCCGTCGTCGGTTCTTCCAAATAATTTAAGGTCCGTAAAAAGGTCGATTTTCCGGTTCCAGACGGGCCGATAATCGCCACCACTTCATTGTCTGCAATTTCCAGGTTAATATCTTTCAATACAGACAGACTGCCAAAGTCTTTTGATAAATTTCGAATGGATACTACATTGTTGTTCATTTTTTCACCTCTCTAACACCAAAGCAAATCCTGAATGTCACTCAATAAGCTTCAGAAGATTTTTTCGCAATGTATCTCTGGACAATCATCAATACGCCAATAATGAGTAAATAAACAATGATAACGCCAGCGTAAATTTCAAAGTAACTAAAAGTTCGCGAGCCTTCAATCCGAGCCGCTCCCATAATGTCGACGACCCCTAACATAAAAGACAGGGAAGTCATTTTAGTAATGCTGATGACATTATTGAATAAACTCGGCAGGGCAATCCGCACCGCTTGCGGGACAATGACTCGGCGCATCAGCTGCCCATTGGTTAAACCCAGTGAATATGCGGCATCCTTCTGGCCTTCGTCTACTGAAATCAACGCCCCGCGGATACTTTCTGCCATGAAACCTCCCGCAGTCAGACTGATAATAATCGAGACGGCGTTTAAAGGATTCATCTGCGCAATAAAATCCGAATACACGGCTAAACCGTAATAGAAAAAGTAGAGTAAAGCCACAAGCGGAGAGCCTCGCATGAAAAAGAGGTAAACTTTTGCTAATGGGTTCAAAAATCTAATTTCATAGTAAGTAATCACAGCCAAAATTAAACCGATGATTAACCCAAAAAACGAAGCCACCAGGGTTAAATAAAGCGTGAACCTGGCTGCATAAAACAAAGTAGGGAGGACTTCCATTAAGTAAGTTAAATCAAATCCCACTTTTATCATTCCTCCAGTCTTATTCTTGTTCCATCTCTAAAGCTTCCAGGTTTTGCGTCATATCTGTGTACAGCCATTTTTCAGTAATCTCAGCAATGGTGCCGTCTTCCAGCATGTCCTCGATGACAACATCCAGCTCTTCCACTAACTGAGCATGCTCTGGCGTATCCGGTAAGAAATAGACAATCGGTGTAGCTGTTAAGTTTTCATCTAAAAGCCGAAAGTCAACTTGTCGGCGTTCAATGTATTCGCCTAAAAGAGAACGAGGGCCAGCTGCTGCATCAATTTGATCAATTTCTAATTGCTGAAACACATCGCCTGTTGTTTCGTAGCGAACAATTTCAAAACCTAGCTCTTCCGATAAATCAGTCAGCGGAATATCCGCCGCTTGGCCCGCCATGACACCGACACGTTTTCCGGCAAGGTCGTCTAGAGATTGAATCTCGTCATTCCACTCTTTGGTCGCAATGGTATTGGCATCCGCATAAAGAGGGCGTGTATAGATGTAATTTTGCGCGCGTTCTTCTGTTAAAGCGTAGTTGTTTGCTGCCACATCACTGCGGCCAGTATCCAATTGCCCAAAAATCGCATTTCCAGCGACTCTCTGGACATTCAGCTCCATACCTGTCCGTTCGCTGATTTCTCCCCATAGATCGGCTTCGGTACCCGACCAGTTGTCTTGATCATCAATTAGACTGTACGGAGGGCCTCCGCCAGTGGTTGCCACATTCACTTCTTCCCACACAATTTCTTCATCGCCAGCTTCTTGGTCGTTTGCGTCTCCCGAACCGCAAGCAACGAGCACTAGCAAAAGCAGTACTAAAAAGCCCGTTAAGGCCCGCCATTTTTTCCATTTACTTGTCATGTTTCATCATCCTTTTCTTTTTTTCTGTCATGCCTTCGTAAAATATTTCTGTTGTTTAAAAACTTTTATATAGTCAACACCCTTTCTAAAAGAAAAAAGCCCTTAAAACAGCCATGACTTCTTGAGAAAGCCACTTTTGTTTAAGGGCAAATTGTTTTAAATTTACGGTTCCACCTTAAAAATTACAAAGTCCGCTAGTGAAAGACTCTGTAAATCTTGGCGCTGTATCCTGAAACGATACAGCTTTGCGGTAACGGGCAAACCCGATATGGCCTAAGGTATCGATCCGTTCAGCCATATAACTACAAGATGCACTTCCAAACTGTCAGTAGATCCTGTTTCACCGCTCAGGACTCTCTGTACTACCGTTCAATTTGTACTCTTC
>CAZKSU010000149.1:0-4305 GCA_964555455.1 uncultured Carnobacteriaceae bacterium | reverse complement strand
AGCAGGTATTGACTTAAACCGTAAAGTCCTTGCAGATATCGCTGTTAACGATGCAAAAGCATTCACAGCTTTAACTGACCAAGTCAAAGAAGCGTTAAACGCTTAAACTGGAAAGACAGCTAGAGTTGAAATAAGTAGAGTTCAAAGGAAGTATCTTTTTATTCATAGAGAAGAGCTTGCTTGATCTCTGTTTGTTTCAGCTCTTTTTTTATCGCAAAACTGTGTAAAGTTCTTGTAAAGAAAAATTTGTGTTTTATACTAGAGCTACTCCATAATGAGTAGGAGAGCAGAAATGGAAGAAAAACGTGTAACGAAAGAAAAACTATTGGCTTTAACCTTCAGTCTTGTCACTTTAGTCGGCTTGCTGTTTGTCGCCACCCAGGCCAATCCCATCCTCACCTTTGAAGATGAACAGTTGGAAGCGGTTATCCGCGAAAAAATCGACCGGCCAGAAGGTCCGATCTATGAAACTGATATGCAGAACATTACAACATTGGATGCTTCCGCCAGCCAGATCACCAATCTGGAAGGGATACAGAAGCTGACGCGCTTAACGGAATTGAACCTTGAAAAAAACCGGGTGGTCGATCTCAGTCCATTGGGCGAGTTAGCGATGCTGACCGAATTAAACTTGAAAAACAATGGACTGATCGATTTAGAAGCGGCTAATTTCGACCAGATCACACATTTGCCCTTAAGGGAATTGAATCTAGGCCTCAACCACGGGAATGGACAGATGCTGTCCGATATTCAGCTGGTCCAAGAAATTAAGACCTTGGAAGAGCTGGACTTGCGGGACAACCAGATTCAGGATGTCAGCCCGCTGGCCTCGTTGGAGCATTTAGAAGAATTGAATCTGCGCAACAACGGCATCACACAGCTGGAAGCGGTCCATTTTGATGCAATCACGCATCTGCCCCTCGAACGCTTAAGTCTGCGCCATAATGTCAATGAAAAAGAGGAGAGACTGACGGATATTAGGTCGCTGGCAGAAATAGAAACGCTGGAAGAACTTGAACTCAGAGACAACCAGATCGAAGAGCTCACGCCTTTACGGCAGCTGACCGGCTTAGAAGTGCTGGATTTAGGTGAAAATCGCTTCACGTCCATCGAGGCGCTGGCTGATTTAGACCAGTTAAAAGAATTAAATCTCAGAAATAATGCCATTGAGTCCATCGAACCTTTAGCACAATTGACTGACTTAAAGTACCTAAACATCCACTCCAATGATCAGATTGCATCCTTAGCACCGCTGGCCGGCCTTGTCCAATTGGAGACGCTCATTATGCGGCATGTCCCGATCCGGGATGAGCTGTTTATTTTTGAGCAGCTGACGCAGCTGCAGCGGCTGAATGCTTTGGATACGGGCATCGAGGAGTTAGAGACGGATGACTTGTTTGCGCAGCTCCGCGCGCAAGGTGCCCTGCAAGAAGAAGTCAGACCGGCGCCGCTGATTCATACCGTCGAGCCGCCGCGCTTTTCGGTGGCTGGCGGCTTCTATGAAGAAGACCTTGCATTGGAACTCACGACCGAGGTACCGAAGGGCACGGTGTATTATACGCTAGATGGTTCGGAGCCGACAGTAGATGCCCAACCTTACATCAAAGGGCAGACGATTCCCCTGAAAAAAGAGGACACCATCCACACGGCGACGGTTCGGGCCAAAGTCATCACCGCCGACCAGGCCATGAGCGAGACGGTTACCCATACTTACTTTATCGCAGACAAGATCCACGAGCGCTTCACTTTGCCGGTGGTCTCCCTGGTAACGGATCAGGCGCACCTCTTCAGCCAAGACACCGGCATTTATACACCGGCGAACGCCATTCAGCGCGGCAGCGATTGGGAACGGCCGATGCATCTTGAATTTTTTGAGGAGGACGGTTCCTTAGGTTTTAAACAAAATGGCGGGATGCGGATCCATGGGGGCGCCACCCGAACGTTCCCGCAAAAAACGCTCCGTCTCTATGCTGAGTATGAATATGACGATCAGACGGAATTCCAGCATGAGCTCTTTAAAGGCCTGACCAATAAATTTGACCAGCCAAAAACGAGCTTCAAGCGCTTGCTGCTGCGAAACTCGGGGAATGACTGGAACAAAACGATGTACCGGGATGCCATGATGCAAAGTTTAATCGAACCTTTGGGCACGATGGATACCCAGGCTTATCGTCCGTCTGTCGTCTATATCAATGGCGATTATTGGGGCATTCATAATTTCAGAGAACGCTACGACGAACACTACCTGGCTGCGACCTACAACCTGGCTCCGGAAGACGTGACGATTTTGGAAAGCCGGGGAGTCGTGGATGTCGGCGAGCCTGGGGATGAAAAACATTATCAGGAGATGCTGCAGTATATAGAAGAAACAGGTTTAAAAAATCCGGAACACTATGAAACAGTGCAGACGATGATGGATACGGAGAACTTCAGAGACTATCTGATTGCGCAGACCTACTTCAGCAACCTGGACTGGCCGCACGGCAATATCCGGTATTGGCGAAAAAACACAAGTGAATTCGTCGAAGATGCGCCTGACGGCCATGATGGCCGCTGGCGCTGGATGCTGTTTGATACCGATTTTGGCTTTGGCCGAGAACCCGAGCAGTATGCGCACAATACCATAGCCTGGGTCTTGTCGGAATACGATGGAGAAACAGGCGAAAAGACTTGGCCGAATTTCCTGATCCGCGCGTTGCTAAAAAATGAGCACTTTCGACAAGAATTTTTAATGCGCTATGCCGATTTACTGAATTCGACTTTTCAACCGGAAGCGGTGATCGCACGGATTGACGCGATGCAAAAAGAAATTGCACCGGAAATGCCGCATCATATCAACCGCTGGGACATTATCCCGTCGATGGAAGAGTGGGAGCGGAATGTCAACGTCATGCGCACCTTTGCGGCTGAACGTCCGGCTTACATGCGCCAATACTTAATGGAAGCCTTCGGGATCGAAGACACGCGGACGGTCACCGTTGATTTAACCCATACACAAGAAGCAGGCGAGATCCAGATCAATTCCCTGACTCTGGATGCATCCTTGCCCGGCTATGACCCCACGAAGCCGTGGACGGGCGAATACTTCCAGGGAATGCCTGTTGAGTTAACCGCCAAAGCGGCTCCCGGGTACGCATTCTCGCACTGGGAAGGCCTTAACGGGAAACCTGCCAATGAACAATTCACTTTTTATCCAGAAACAGATGTAACGATCCGACCCGTCTTTCGGGAGAAATAAACCACTAGAAAAGAGTTGAAAAAGGAATGGAAATTTTACGGGAGGCCTTGAACACGTTAGCGGTTCCGCCTCGTGACCTGTTTAATATTGTCTTTTCGATTGTCCTTGCGATTGCGCTGGCTTTTATTGTGTCGCAAATTTATAAATACACCCACCGCGGTTTGAGTTATGAATTGTCTTTTATGACCACCTTAGTCACCTTGGCGCCGATTGTGGCGATGGTGATGCTGTTTATTCGCGGCGATCTGGTCCTGTCGCTCGGACTGATCGGTTCGCTGTCCATTGTCCGCTTCAGAACCCCGATTAAAGATACCCGCGATATGGTGTTTATCTTTTGGATTATCGCCATCGGTCTGGGGAGCGGCACCTACAACTGGCTGATTGTGATCGTGACGACGATGATTATCACGATCCTGACCTTTGTGCTGCATTTTATCCGCTACGGCCAGACCTATAATATCGACTATGTGCTGGTGGTCGCCGGCACAGGCCGCCACCAATCAGCCCAAATTGATGCGATTTTACAAAAATACGTCAAAGAAGTGCGCGTACGCTCAAAAGAATCGGAAGAAACGTATTGGGAAACCATCTTTGAAGTCCGCTTCGAAGAAGAAGCATTAAATCGCACGGATGCGATTATTGATGAAATCAGAGACTTAGAGGGCGTGACCAAAGCTTCGCTGTTGGCGCCGCAAGTGTCCTTGCCTGTGTAAGCGAAAGAAAAGGGGAGACGTTTCTTGGAGACAGATTACCAAAACAGCCGGTTTGAGTTGAAGTACCGCATTCATTACCAAGACTACCTTAAAATCAGAAATGCCTTGCAAGTTTATATGAAGAAAGACGACTACACGAAACGAGCCGCCGGCACAGGCTATCTGGTGCGCAGTCTGTATTATGACACCGATGAATATGCCTCCTACCATGAAAAAATGGACGGGGACAATGAACGGGTCAAGCTGCGGATCCGGTCTTACAGTGACGATCCGCAGGCGGGCTCTCCGATCCGCGCCGAATTATAGAGGCGCGAAAGAAATTTGGTCCTGAAAGATAGTACCTTTGTTACCTTT
>CAZKSU010000148.1:0-4307 GCA_964555455.1 uncultured Carnobacteriaceae bacterium | reverse complement strand
TATTGTACAATTTTTTGATATTTTTGTTATAATGAAAACGGTAATAATATATCAACAAATAGGAGGCTTTTTATGAGTCGTTTAGTGAGTATGACGGACATGTTAAACAAAGCGTTGGATGAGAAGTATGCGGTGGGTCAATTCAACATCAACAACCTTGAATGGACGCAAGCCATTTTACAGGCTGCTCAAGAAGAAAATTCACCCGTTATTTTAGGTGCTTCTGAAGGAGCAACAAAATATATGGGCGGAGCGCCTGTTGTGGTCGCAATCGTTAATGCATTGTTAGAGACAATGGATATCACGGTGCCAGTCGCATTACACTTAGACCACGGTTCATCTTTTGAATCTGCTAAAGAAGCGATTGACGCGGGTTACTCTTCAGTCATGATTGATAACTCAGCGCTGCCAATCGATGAAAATATTGAGAATACGAAAAAAGTCGTTGAATATGCCCATGCACACGGTGTTTCTGTTGAAGCTGAAGTGGGTACAGTCGGCGGAGAAGAAGACGGTGTCATTGGAAACGTGATTTATGCAGATCCGCAAGAATGTAAACGCATGGTAGACGAAGCCGGAATCGATGCTTTAGCTGCTGCTTTAGGTTCTGTTCATGGTACATACGCGGGAGAGCCGAAATTAGGTTTTGATGAAATGAAAGAAATTTCTGAATTAACCCAAACACCCATGGTCTTGCATGGTGGATCCGGAATTCCAGACCATCAAATCAAAAAAGCGATCGAGTATGGCCATACGAAGATGAACATCAACACAGAGTTGCAGCAAGTATGGGCTAAACGCACGCGCGAAGTCTTGGCAAATGACGAAAAAGTATATGACCCGCGTAAAATCATTGGACCAGGTAAAGAAGACATTATCAAAGCAACAAAACGTTCAATGCGCACACTAGGCTCATCAGGAAAAGCTTAATTTGACCCAAATCCAAAAACAGATAGAGTATTGAAAGATGCTCTGTCTGTTTTTTTTGTGCTGCTCTGTAAGGCGTCCAACAAAGGGCAAAAGCGTTCTCCTTTTAGATTTTTTAAGAAACCGTTATACTTTTATTGAAAGAGATGATCAAGAAAAGGGAGGAACGAGTATGAATAATAGAGTAGAGGGTGTGTACCCGACGGTAGATGAAGCTCTGCAAGCAGTTGACCGTCTAAGAGTAGAAGGCTATGCACGCAGCGATATTAAAATTATAGCAAATGATGAAACAAGAAAACGAGTTAATTCGAATGTGCAGGACAATATTACACCTGCTGACGAGGAGCTGGATCAGGAACAAGAGGAAGATCGTTCATTTTGGGAAGCGATCAAAGATGCTTTCACCATGAGCGGACCTGACTATGAAGAGCTGAATCCCCTGAATGACTACCGAGATAACATTGAGCGAGGCGAAGTGGTTGTTTTGGTTGATGAGAGCTCGGATAATTATGCAGATACTCAGCCAAATACAGTGGGTCCAGACGGGGTAAGAGATCCGATCACCGAACAAAAAATAGAATCAATGGGTGAGCATCCGAGAGTTGACCATGAGTTGACGACTGATGAATTAGAGGATTACGAGAGAAAACAATAACAGCATTTCACGCCAGCGCCATGTGAATAAAACTTGGATTTTATCCATCAGGAATGTTTCCTGATGGCTGAACTCCAGGTTTTTGTTGTTTTACAATCGGTGTCCGTTTATCTAGAAATAGAAAAGCGCAGCCGTTCAGAGAGGGTTTTTTAGTGATTTCCCGGACGGTTTTGGGTTTCATGGAAGGAAAGACTGATTTGAAGCGCATTCTTAAGGAAACAAGTAGAATTTTCTGCTTATTTATCCTATACTAATATCGTGCGCTTTTACTTCATGCACAAGTCAGTATTCAACTACGAAAATTATCATTTAAACCCACACTTCAACGAACACAAAACATTCAAGTAGTTAAAAAATCACATTAATTAAAAGGACGATAACTTATAATGAAAAAATTAATCATTAACGGCGGCAAGAGACTTAGCGGCAACGTGACGGTTTCTGGCGCGAAAAATAGTACAGTTGCGCTGATTCCAGCAGCAATCTTAGCGGACTCCCCAGTGACTTTAGAAGGCGTTCCAAACATTCAGGATGTGCATTCACTCCTTGAAATCTTAGAAGAGATGAATGTCCACACCACCTTCGATGGTTCAACTTTAGAAATCGACCCAACCGAAATGGTTTCTATTCCAATGCCAAGCGGAAAGATAAATAGTCTGCGAGCTTCTTATTACTTTATGGGGGCCTTGCTTGCCAAATTCGGCGAAGGTGTTGTAGGTTTGCCAGGAGGCTGTGACTTAGGACCGCGCCCGATTGATCAGCATTTGAAAGGTTTCCGTGCACTTGGAGCTGAAGTAGAAAACCAGATGGGCGCGATGCATTTCAAAACACCCGAAGGCTCTTTAGAGGGAACCACCATCTATTTTGACGTAGTCTCGATTGGCGCCACGATTAACGTCATGTTGGCTGCAACAAAAGCAAAGGGCATTACGACGATTGAAAATGCCGCCAGAGAACCGGAAATTATTGATGTAGCTACTTTATTAAATAAAATGGGTGCTCAAATTCGTGGAGCAGGTACAGATACCTTAAGAATAAAAGGAGTCGAAGAGCTTCATGGCGTGACGCATACGGTTATTCCAGACCGTATTGAAGCCGGCACATACTTATCTATGGCAGCAGTCATGGGTGACGATGTGGTCGTAGAAAATGTCATTGTCGAGCATATTGATGGACTGGTCGCTAAAATGCATGAAATGGGTCTTGATTTAGAAATAGGAGAAGACAGTGTCCGTGTGAGAAACAATGTAGATACACTAAAACCGGTCTCGATTAAAACACAGCCTTATCCAGGATTTGCGACCGACTTACAGCAGCCGATCACACCGCTGTTACTTTTAGCAGATGGCGAATCGACGATTACAGACACGATTTATCCAAAAAGAATTGGGCATGTAGCTGAATTAAATCGTATGGGTGCCGATATATCTGTTGAGAGTGATGTTATTTTAATTCGCGGCGGCCAGAAGTTGACGGGAGCCGAAGTGGCAGCCAGTGACCTGCGGGCAGGCGCGTGTTTAGTAACGGCTGGTTTAATGGCTGAAGGCACAACGGAAATCACAGGTGTCGGAAACATTTTACGAGGCTATGCCAATATTGTGGATAAATTAGTCGCTCTCGGAGCAGATATTAAAATGATCGAATCTGAAGAATAAACAGAGATAAGAGGGAAAATGTGGAAAAAGATAAATTTATAACGTACGACCAGTTACAAGAAAAAACGCTGAGAGAAATTTATGAAATGGCTAAAGAACTGGACGTACCACGTTACAGTCAGATGAATAAAAAGGAACTTTCTTTTGCGGTCATCCGTGCGCAAGAAGAAAAACAAGGCTACTTCCAAGTGAGCGGAATTTTAGAAAAAGTACCGAATCAAGACTTCGGCTTTTTGCGTCCCATTAACTATTCCCAAAGTGAAGAAGATGTGTATATTTCTGCTTCGCAAATGACACGCTTTGGTTTGCGTGAAGGGGATGAAGTGTCGGGAACGGCAAGACCTGCTAAGAAAAATGAACGCCATTTTGGATTAATGAACGTTAAACAGGTCAATGGGAAAGATCCGGAAGAAGCGAGAGAACGCCCCTATTTTCCAGCGTTAACAGCTCTGTATCCGGACAAAAAAATTCATTTAGAAACAACAACAAATCAGCTATCGACACGGATGCTGGATTTACTGGCGCCAATCGGTTTCGGGCAGCGTGGACTGATTGTTGCACCGCCAAAAGCAGGTAAAACCACTTTACTTAAAGAAATCGCAAATAGCATTACAACCAACCATCCGGAGGTTGAACTCATTATGTTACTCATTGATGAGCGCCCGGAAGAGGTCACGGACATTGAACGCAGCATTAAAGGAGAAGTGGTCCATTCTACATTCGACCAGCAGGCATATAACCATGTGCAAGTCACTGAACTTGTGCTTGAACGTGCCCGCCGCTTAGTCGAAGATAAGCGCGATGTGGTCATCCTAATGGACAGTATTACTCGTCTTTCACGTGCGTATAACTTGGTAGAACAGCCGAGCGGACGCACATTGAGCGGGGGAATTGACCCGGCTGCTTTATACCCGCCGAAACGATTCTTTGGTTCTGCTCGAAATGTCGAAGAAGGCGGAAGCCTGACCATTATTGCGACAGCTTTAGTGGAGACAGGGAGTCGAATGGACGACGTCATTTACGAAGAATTCAAAGGAACAGGAAATATGGAAATTCATTTATCGCGTGCT
>CAZKSU010000147.1:0-4337 GCA_964555455.1 uncultured Carnobacteriaceae bacterium | reverse complement strand
GAATTCGACCGTATTATTGGCTTAGACCGATTAAAAGTTGTCCATGTCAATGATTCAAAGAATCCGCAGGGAGCAAGTAAAGATCGCCATGAGAATATTGGTTTTGGTGAAATTGGTTTTGAAGCATTGAATTATATTGTGCATCATCCAAAATTAGACCATTTGCCGAAAATTTTAGAAACACCTTTTGTAGGTGAAGACAAAAAGAACAAAAAACCGCCTTATGCCTACGAAATTCATATGTTGAAAAAACAGACATTCAATGAAGATTTAATTGAGGATATTTTAAATCAAACACCTTTAAGATAAAAAATTCTAAGCACTGAAGAGAGGAAATCATTCGCTCTCTTCGTGCTTTTTTGCGCATTGCGTATTCAATTTAAATCAAAGAAATGTGTCCTCTCCTATGTTATAATATGGAGAGACTATCTTTTAGTCGAAATAGACAAGTGGGGGATTTTAGCAGAAATGAAACAGAAAATAATTGTAATTGTCGGACCAACAGCCGTTGGTAAAACTGCGTACAGTATAGAAGTCGCTAAGAAATTTAATGGCGAAGTCATAAGTGGTGACTCTATGCAAGTTTATAAAGAGTTAGACATTGGTACTGCAAAAGTTACCCCAGATGAGATGGATGGGATTCCCCATCATCTGATTGATTTTAAAGAAGTGGATGAGGATTATGCTGTTTCTGATTTCCAAAGGGACGCAGAAGCTAAAATAAATGAAATCACGAATAGACACCGTCTGCCGATTATAGCGGGAGGAACGGGGTTATACGTGGAATCTTTACTGTATCCTGTGTCGCATGGCAGCGGCTCCGAAC
The DNA here is from genome assembly GCA_964555455.1 of uncultured Carnobacteriaceae bacterium. GTDB lineage: Bacteria > Bacillota > Bacilli > Lactobacillales > Carnobacteriaceae_A > Atopostipes. The sequence continues at coordinate 3,511 of CAZKSU010000147.1, read as the reverse complement.
CTAATCTCGAGCTAAGAAAAGAACTTGAAGAATTTGCTGAAACCAATGGCAATGAGACCTTGTGGAATCGTCTAGAGGCGGTGGATACTAAAGCCGCTGAGAAAATACATCCAAACAATGTGCGAAGAGTTGTCCGAGCCCTTGAAGTTTATTATGAAACAGGGAAACCTTTTTCTTCTTTTCAAAAAGAAAAGAAAAATAAAGAAGCCAAATATGATGCCCTTATTCTTGCATTGAATACCGACCGAAAATTGTTATATGAACGAATTAATAAGCGAGTCGATTTAATGCTGGACGCTGGTTTAGTAGAAGAGGCGCATGTTTTGTGGGAAAAGTTAGGGCCGCAGCCAGAGGCGCAGAGTACAAAAGCAATCGGCTACAGCGAACTCTTTCAATATTTTAACCAAGAGATTTCCCTTGAAGAAGCTGTCGCATCGATTAAACAGAATTCGAGGCGTTATGCGAAAAGACAGTTGACATGGTTCCGAAACCGATTTGAAAATGTCCACTGGTATGACTTTATATTGAAACCGGAAGAAAAAGCGGGCAGTTTTGATCAAATAAGAGAATTTTTAGAAAAAGAAGGTGAGTAGTATGGAAAGACCAGTAGAAAAAGCAATATTAGTCGCTGTTCAAACGACAGAATCAGATGCGACTTTCCGTTACTCTTTAGAAGAATTAGAACAATTAGTGGCGAATACAGGTGTGGAAGTGGTAGGTGAAGTTACTCAAAAAAGAGACCATCTAGATAACCGAACCATTATCGGAAAAGGTAAACTCCAAGAATTAAAACATTTAGTTGAAGAGTTGGACGTTACAACTGTCGTCTTTAACGAAGAATTATCCCCTGGGCAAGTGCGTAATATTCAGGAAGAAATTGACGTAAAGATTTTAGATCGTATTCAAGTGATTCTTGACATCTTTGCCTTAAGAGCCACAAGTAAAGAAGGTAGTTTACAAGTGCAACTAGCTCAATTGAATTACCTATTGCCGCGTCTAGTGGGACACGGAATTAATATGTCGAGGCTAGGGGGCGGGATAGGAACCCGAGGTCCTGGAGAGACAAAATTAGAAACGGACAGACGCCACATCAACCGGCAGATGACAGAAATCAAAAAAGAACTGAAAAAAGTAGCAGGCCATCGCAACAGAAGGCGTGAGCAGCGTCAACGAGGAAATTTATTCCGAGTTGGATTAATCGGCTATACAAATGCTGGAAAGTCGACCATCTTAAATGCCTTAACAGACAGCACGACTTATGAAAAAGATGAGCTTTTTGCTACTTTAGATCCTGTTACAAGAAAACTTGAGTTGCATTCTGGTTTACAAGTAACTTTGACCGACACGGTTGGATTTATTCAAGATTTACCCACCCAGTTAATCGAAGCTTTTCAATCCACACTCGAAGAGACGAAAGATGTGGATTTACTCTTACATGTTGTCGATGCGTCCGCCGAGGATATTGAAAATCACCAGGATACAGTGATTAAACTGATGGAAAACCTGGAGATGAACAACATTCCAATGCTTACAGTTTATAATAAAAAAGATTTAGTGGAGGGCGAATTCTACCCGACGCTCTTTCCCAATGTTGTCATTTCTGCTATTGATGAGCACGATCAGGAGATTCTTCTAGAAAGCATCGAACAGACCATTCAAGCGCAACTAGAACCTTACTCAGTATCTGTGCCTTCTCATCGAGGAGATATTTTAGCGCAGTTAAAAAGAGAAACAATTATTACAGAGCAAAATTTTGACAAAGACAAACAAGAATATAAAGTAGAAGGTTTCGTGAAGAATCTTTCTTGGTTGAATGTAATTTTCAATTAAGGATGAAAACTTATCAAAGGTGATTGTTAATGACACAAGATGATAAACTGATTAATTTAGGCGCCCAAAGCGGAGAAAATAAGCCAAAAGAAGCGCCCAATAAAAAAATAGAAAAGGTTTTAAAAAAACAGGAAGCTGAGCAATCAGAAAAGGCCAAGTCTTTTCGGATGATTTCAAAAATTGAACCACAAAGAAGAAAAGGGCGGTACAACGTCTATATCAACGAGACGTTTGCTTTTGGTGTAGATGAAGAAGTGCTCTTGCGTTTTGAACTAAAAAAAGGACTGCATGTCACGCCAGAGCTGCAAAAAAAAATTGAAGCAGAAGATTCATTTGCAAAAGCCTATTCAAAAACCTTAAGTTATTTAAGCCATTCATTAAGGACAGAGAAACAAATCCGTGATTATTTAGTTAAAAATGAAATCGACTTGTATACAGACCGCATCATTGGCACTCTAAAAGAGCTGAAATTAATCGATGACTTAATTTATGCAGAGAGCTATGTCCGGACGATGGCCAATGTGAATCAAAAAGGACCAAGAAATATTGAACAGGACTTAAAGCAGCGAGGTGTTTCGGAGAATACCATTATGGATGCTTTAATGGAATATCCAGAAGAGCTGCAATTAGAGAATGCCGTTGAACTGGCTGAGAAACAGTGGTCTAAGACGAGAAACCGTTCTGGTTTTGAGAGCGTTCAAAAAGTCAAACAGTACTTAGTTAATAAAGGGTACAGTTTTGAACAAGCGGATCAAGCCATAGCTGCCATTGACACAGAGAAAGATGCGGATGAAGAATATAAAGCTCTAGAGAAACAAGGGGACAAAGCGCATAAACGTTATGCAAGGAAATATGAGGGGTATGAATTGAAACAAAGATTAAAAAGGTTTTTATACTCTAAAGGTTTTCCAAATGAGCTCATTAATCGTTATCTGAAGGAAAGGGAAATGGAATAAAGTGTTTGAAATTGAGTATACAAAAGAAGAACTAAAAGAAAAATTTGATATTGACATGTGGGATGACGAAAAGATTCAGTCTTTTCGAAGCATTCTCTTAGATTGGTACGACAAGCAGGAAGCCGATCATAATTTCCCTTGGAGGGAATCTGGAGAGCCCTATCACATATGGGTTTCTGAAATCATGTTGCAGCAGACACGAACAGATACAGTCATTCCCTACTATGAGAGATTTATTGAAACCTTTCCCACTATCAAAAATTTAGCTGATGCCCCGGAAGAGAAAGTATTAAAAATGTGGGAAGGCTTGGGGTATTATTCTAGAGCTAGAAACTTAAGGGAAGCAGCGATCCAAATTATGCTGCATTATGATGGAGTATTCCCGAGTGACCCAAAGGAGATCATTAAACTCAAAGGCATTGGTCCTTATACTGCAGGAGCTATCGGCAGTATGGCCTTTAATCTCCCAATTCCGGCAATCGATGGCAATTTAATGCGGGTATTCAGCCGTTTGTTTGAAATCGACTTAGACATCACAAAAGCAAAGAACCGTAAAGTATTTGAAACAGTCGGTTTATATTTAATTGATCCGGACAGACCTGGGGATTTTAATCAGGCTTTGATGGATCTAGGACGTACGGTTTGCACACCTAAAAATTATTTTCCGGAAACCTCTCCAGTCAAGCAGTTCAATGCTTCTTATTTAAATGAGACTTGGCATAAAT
>CAZKSU010000146.1:0-4366 GCA_964555455.1 uncultured Carnobacteriaceae bacterium | reverse complement strand
TAATTTCCACTTGTAAATAAAGTCACGCCCACTCCGACACAGGCCAGGATTAAAATGGCGCCAAAGATAGGGTAAATACGGCCGATAATTTTATCGATCGGCAAAATGGTCGAGAGTATGTAATACATGAAAATTAGAAGGACCCAGCCCCAGTGGCCTAAAAAGCCATCTGTAATTCCTTCTAACAGGGAGGCGGGTGTTGTAACGAATACGGTACCGACTAATAATAGAAGAAGAGCAGTGAAGAGGTTGACAATATGCTTCATGCCTTTTCCGATATATTTGGTCGCCAGTTCCGGCAGATGCGCCCCGTTATTCCTCAGTGAAATCATGCCTAAGTAATAGTCGTGGACGGCACCTGCAAAAATGTTTCCGATAACAATCCAAATAAATGCGACAGGACCGTAAAGCGCTCCCATAATAGGTCCGAAAATTGGACCCGTTCCTGCAATATTCAATAACTGGATCAGCCAGTTTTTGCTTTTTGCCATCGGAACAAAGTCACTGCCATCTTCCAACACATGAGCGGGTGTTCGCCGCTCCGGTTCTACACCAAAGTTTTTGATGATTACTTTAGAATAAAACACATAACCCAAAATCAGTAAAATGACACCGCCAATAAATGAATACAATTTCCTCACTCCTTTTAATAGTTTGCAACCTATTGAACAACTGTTCATATTGGTTACAATTTGATCCTATCATTGAAAGCGCTTTTATTCAAGTGAAAATTGCTAAAGATTTGAAAAAACAATTATATCCATAAAATCCCTGTATCTTCTAGAAATTTCATCCACTTTATGTTATTCTTTAGAGTGAAGAGCCAAGAAAGGAGACCCCATCATGTATGATTTATTTTTAACGGCGATGTTAATTTTATCTGTGTTTTCAATCATTGTGATTGCCATTCAGCCAACCAAAACGCAAAGCTCATCGAATGCTTTTATGGGCGGCAGTGAGTTGTTCTCACAGCAAAAAGCAAGAGGGTTTGAAGCCTTTTTACTGAAAGTAACTGTTGGATGCTTAATTTTATTTTTTGCGATTGCTTTAATTTTGCGCAATATTTAATGCGATTTTTTCAATTTAAAATCAAAAGGTGAAACCTATCTCTAACTTCAAAGTGGCAGATAGGTTTTTTCTATGCACAATTAAACGAAATAGTAGTTATACCATGAAATCTGATGTAAAATAGATAAGAACAATACTTAATAAGGTGGATGAAAAAGTGAAAGAAAGTCGTACATATTTAAAAAATGGCCCCAAAGCAGTGATCCTCATTCATGCCTTTACCGGCACACCAACCGATGTCTCAAGTGTGGGGAGAGCTTTAGGACGTGAAGAGTATACCGTGCTGATGCCGACACTCGATGGCCATGGGGAAGAGGATCCGGATATTCTTTTAAACTATGGCATCGATGACTGGATTGAAACTGGAAAAGAAGCGTACCAAACACTTGTCGATGATGGCTATACGGATATTTCAGTATTTGGTTTATCCTTGGGCGGGATTATCGCCACTGACCTTATGCTGAATCAAGAGGTGCGCAGCTACGGAACATTTTCTTCACCAGTGATTGCCGGGCGCAAATCGAATGTCCCTGAAAACTTCTGGATGTGGTACAGATTCAAAAAGAAGAAACTAGGGGTCGATGAAGCAACGATTGAAGCGAATAAAGCGGAAGTCATGGAGAAACTGGATGAAGTGCTTGCAGGGATTAACGAACATATAAAAAAGATGATGGAAGAATATCCGAAGGTCGAACTGCCGGTCTTTATCGGTCAAGGCGGCCAAGATGAAATGGTCGATGCAGAAATCGCCAAACTCTTCAGAGACAGCCTTGAAAAGGCAGAGGTCGAATTCCATTGGTACGAAGAGGCCCCGCATGTGATCACCACAGGACGTGCCGGCAAAGAAACACAAAAAGATTTACTTAACTTTTTAGAAAAACATGCATAAATGTAAAAGAAACAAGAAAGTAGAATGGAGGTATGTAAGTAGTGACAAAAGAAAACAAGCAATTAAAAGAAAAAATTCTCAATTTTATGGAAACAGAAGGCAAAGAGAGCTACTATGTCAATGACATTAGCGAGGGTTTAAATCACAACTCTTCCGATGGTTTTAAAGAAGTGGTTAAAGCTCTTGCAGCCCTAGAACGTGATAAAAGAATATTCTTGACAACAGATGGGCAATTCAAACTACTCGAGGACGAACCAAGTTTTATCGGCCGTTTTAGCGGTACCGAGCGTGGCTTTGGTTTTGTCGATATCGAAGATTATGAAAAAGATATTTTTATCGCACCAGATAATGTAGGGACCGCTTTAAATGGCGATCTCGTCCGTCTGGAAATCAACAAAGAAGCCCAGCCGTGGAATGACCGCGCAGCTGAAGGACAGATCGTGGAAATTATCGAACGCGGAACAACCCAAGTGGTGGGTGAATTCCATGCGTATTCGGATGATGAAGTGAAAGAGTATAATTTATACGGCTATATTCAGCCCGAAGAACGAAAGCTGAAGCATTTAACGGTTCAAATCGGAATGAACGGCTTACGACCGGTTGAAGGCCAGATTATCTTAGCGGAAATTACGCAATACGCCCGCTATAAAGATGAAGACTTGCAGGGGATTGCGACCAAGATTATCGGCCACCGCGATGATCCGGGTATTGATATCCTAACCATTGCAATTAAGCACGGTATCGATCCAGAGTTCCCAGAGGAAGTGCTGGAAGAAGTCCAAGAAATACCAGGAGAGGTCTTGGAAGTAGAGCTGGAAGGCCGCCGTGATCTGCGTAATGAACAGATCGTTACGATTGACGGGGAAGATGCAAAAGACTTGGATGATGCGATTCGCGTGGAGAAACTGGAAAACGGCAATTACTACCTTGGCGTGCATATTGCAGATGTTGCGCATTATGTTCAGCAAGGAACAGCCATTGACGAAGAAGCCTATGAGCGTGGCACGAGTTCATATTTAATCGACCGTGTAATTCCTATGCTGCCGCAGCAGTTATCCAATGGTATCTGTTCGCTGCATCCCGGGGTGGACCGCTTAACCTTGAGTGCGGATATGGAAATCAACAGCCGCGGAGAAGTGGTGGACTATGACATTTATCCGAGTGTGATTCGTTCGTATCGCCGTATGACGTATACCGACGTGAACCGGATTGTTGAAGACCAAGATCCTGCTTTGATGGATAAACATGCCGATTTAGTGGACATGTTCCAGACAATGGCAGAATTGCACAGTATTTTAGAGAAGAAGCGGATGCAGAATGGGGCACTTTCGTTTGATTCCAATGAATTGAATTTCACATTGGATGAAAACGGCAAGCCGGTTTCGATTGAGATTGAAGAGCGCGGAATCGGTGAGCGGATGATTGAATCCTTTATGCTGGCTGCAAACGAGACCGTTTCAGCCCATTATTCCAAACAAGAACTGCCGATTCTCTACCGAGTCCATGAGCAGCCGGACGAGTCGAAAATGCAGAACTTTATCGAGTTTGCATCGGCTTTAGGTGTGCGTGTACGCGGAAGAAAAGAAGACATTTCACCAAAAACACTTCAAGGCATTTTAGATGAAGTGGAAGGGGAAGTGTATGAACAGGTGGTCAATACGCTTATGCTGCGCTCAATGCAAAAAGCGCGTTATGACGTGACCCCATTAGGGCACTATGGTTTGGCGACAGAGTTCTACTCGCACTTTACCGCACCGATTCGCCGGTACCCGGACTTGACTCTGCACCGCTTGATTCATTACTATGACGAAGTGGGCACCAGTCAAAAAGATCAGAAATACTGGGAAAAACACTTGCCGGAGATTGCGGAAGAAACGTCTTTTGCGGAGCGCCGTGCGATTGATGCGGAACGCGAAGTGGAAGATTTGAAGATGGCCGAATATATGGTCGATAAAGTCGGCCAGGAATTCGATGCCTTAGTGACTTCGATCACTAACTTCGGGATGTTTGTCCAAGTGGAAGAAGTCGTGGAAGGTCTTGTGCATCTGTCAACGATTAAGGATGACTACTATGAGTACAATGAGCGCGGCATGATTTTAGTCGGCCAAAGAACCGGCCGTCAATTTAGAATCGGACAAAAAGTGCGCGTAAAACTGATCAATGTGGATGTCGATCAATACGACATTGACTTTGAATTAGTGGAAGATCCGGAAGAAGAGAAGAAAAAACCGACGAAGAAAGACTTTGAAATCCGCGAAGTTGAAAAAACGCGCAAGAAGCGCCGTAGCGGACGTCGTCAGAAACGTAAAAAAGACTAGAATGGAAGGTGAGTGCATTGTCAAAAACTAAACATAAAAACCCGACAATCGCTCAAAACCGAAAAGCAAGACATGATTATGACATCTTAGA
>CAZKSU010000145.1:0-4522 GCA_964555455.1 uncultured Carnobacteriaceae bacterium | reverse complement strand
CTTCACGTGTATGTTTAAATATTCGACATACAAGGACAATGAGACCATATTCAGTACATTACCTCTCTACCCTCTTTCACCAAATAAGGGCTCTCTGTGTGAGTCTTCGTATACCTACTCTTCTCTTCCTTTTTCCGATTAAATTATGCTCATAATACTATCAGTCTATTTTAATCCTGTCAAGCTTTTTTTCCATTTCTTTTTGATGAAGTTTTTTATCGTTGAATTGTGTCTGATAAAATGCGATCAGCATCATGACTACTAAGCCTAAATATTGGAGACTGACCATCAAAATCACATCAAAATAAAACAAGGAAAAACCGGCTGCTAAAATCGTCGGCAAGGAAAGCAAATTCAGGATGAGATTGACGGATTCTCTGTAGGCTGTAATGGATGTAAAATCTGTTTTCCGCGTTAAATACATAATAAAAGCAGACCCGGCTACAATTAAAACAGTCATCGTAAACAAGAATGCAGAAATCAGCAGGGAGAAAACCAGGACAATCAGCACACGGTTTTGCTGAAACCACTGCCGGCTAATTTCTTCTCTGACGTCTTGCACAGAACGGGCTTTCTCAAAAGAAAAGTCTTTCGTATAGAGAACGGTCGCTAAAGGCGCACCTTCCTCAGCTAAAATCATTTGATGCTGCTCAAAGATCAGCGCATTTTCTTGGGCCAAGATTTCTTCTTGCTCCTTTTCGTTCAGCCCGCCTGCAACCACCCCTTGTTCATTTTCTATAATAAAAGGGAAAGCGATCAGCATTTCACCATGCAGATACTCTGCTTGGCTTAAAACATCCACCGTTTCTTCATCAATCCTCTGTACTGTATTTGGGTAAAAATCTTCTAAAGGAAAGGTATCGATACGTGTATAGTTCATCGCCACTGGAATGGTAAGCAAAGCATTTAAGAAAATGGTGACAAGGATTAACTGCCACCATTTTAATTCCTGTCTGTTTTTAAATGCTTGGACTGGTGTCCAAATACTTTGAAAATAATTGATTGGAAATAGATCTGTCTTCAAAAAGCATCGTCCTGTTCTGTAACCCGTTTGAATAGCAGATTAACCTTTCGTCCCTCCAGCCGTTAAGCCAGATACAAAGTTCTTCTGTAAGAAGAAGAAAAGTATCGAAATCGGCAAAGCAATTAAGATAGCTCCTGCAGCAAAGAGAGTGACCCGCTGTTCACGTGGATTCGAGATAAATTGCTGAAGTCCAATAGCTACGGTGTAGTTTTGCGGGCTTCGTAAAATAAAGCGTGCCAGCATAAATTCTCCAAATGGTGTCATAAATGCCCATAAGGCCTGCACCGCAATCATCGGACGCACCAATGGTAACACAATTCGCGTAAATGTTTTAATATGGCCGGCACCATCTAAACGAGCCGATTCATCTAAATCAATCGGCACAGTATCAAAGTACCCCTTCATTAACCAGGTATTCATCGGAATGGATCCGCCAACGTAAATGAAGATTAAGAACCAATGGGTATCTAACCCTCCAACTAATAAAGCCATAACGTAGAAGGCAGTTAAGGCGGCAATGGTCGGCACCATCTGGACGACAATAAAGAATTTCAGGGAAGATTTTCGTCCAATAAAACGGTAACGACTGTAAGCAAAGCCGGCTAAAGTAATAATCGTCACTTGAATCAACATCGCTACAATGGCTACAAAGAGCGTATTCATATACCATCTGCCGTATAAGGTTTCTGTAAATAGGCGTCTAAAGTTGTTCAGGGTAAAGTCTGCCTGAAAACTTAAATCAAATGCCAAGAGATTTCCAGCTTTGAATGCGGATGTCGCCGTAATTAATAGCGGGTAGATAATGATTACGGACATAAAAATCAAGAAGGCATAGGTAAAAAACTTTGTCCAAAATCGCGATTGTCTCTGAGTTCGTACTGTTTTCTTTTTCGCCATAAATCATCAATCCTCCATCTCAAAAGCGTTCGCGCGGCTAAATATAATTAATGAAATCACAATCACGATGGCAGAAATAACTAAAGTAACTGCCGATGATACGTTATATTGCGGGGACTGACCCGTCGTTAATTTATACACCCAGGAGATTAAAATATCTGTCGATCCTGCATTGTTTCCAACACTGCCTGGCCCGCCTTCATTAAACAGATAAATCATCGTAAAGTTGTTAAAGTTTCCGGTATATTGCGTAATAAAGATAGGTGCTGCAACAGATAGAATATGCGGAAACGTAATATAACGGAATTTCTGAAAGACATTTCCCCCGTCAATGGATGCTGCTTCATACCACTCAGCCGGTATTGACTGCAGTATAGAAGTGGTCAATACATAAATATAAGGGAAACCCAGCCAGCCTTGAATGCCAATAATGGCTACCTTTGTCCAGAATGGATCCGTCTTCCACGAAATGGCAGGGATATCAAGAAACGGGATAAAGTTATTAATAAATGGAATAACCTGTGTGTTTATGGCCCCAGCACTCGGGTTAAACATATTTGAGAAAGACAAAATTGTAATAAATGCCGGTACGGCCCATGGAAGGAGCAAAATGACTCCAAAGACCCGTTTAAATTTAATGAAGGGCTGATTCATCATCATAGCAGTGAATATTCCAATGGCAATCTGCAAAGTCGTCGCTGACAAGGTCCAAATGATTGTCCATGTAAAGACAGACATAAAGGTTTCACGGTATGTACTCAAACCAAAAAGACTTTGGAGAGTGTCTAAACCTGTCCAGGAAACCAAGTTCGCTGGAGGTATATTCGTGAAATCATAGTTTGTAAACATAATTAAGATGGTGATGATCACCGGGAAGATGATCGCAAACAGCATCAGCACATAAGCTGGTACCGTTAATAAATAAGGGAAACCATTCTCATACGTATTTCTAAGAATACCTCTTGCTGAATGATTGACTTTTCCTGGAAATAGAATGCCAATTTTAGCAACTCGATTGGCATCATACAATTGAACGACATAAAACACCAAGAAAAGGAACACAAGCAGCAGTTCTAACACCCCTTCAATCATAAGGAACATGGAGTGGTCTTCTCTCGGGGTTGTACCAAGAGTAATTAAGCCTTCTATAGCTTCGAACCCGAACCCAAATAATTGAAGAAGGAAAAGCGCAAAAATCGCTAAAAACAATATTCCTTTGAAGAGCTGTTGATTAAAAAATTGCCCTCCGCCTGGAATGATTGAAAAAAGAGTGGCTTTATTAATTCTATTTTGTTCTTCTTTCGTAAAGTCCTCTTTCTTTTTTAAAGCTGCAGTACTTTCCACTGCAATCAACTCCTTCTTTTTTAACGGACCTTTCTTGAATGAATAAAAAATGATTCAGCAGTGATATGGAAATCATCTGCTGAATCATTCCAAAGTCATAACTCAACTAGAAATCTCAACTTGACTTTATTTTTTAGTATTTTTGTTCGATATTGTCTTGAATGGTTTGTACCGCATCATCGGCAGATTCTTGTGCAGATTTGTTTCCAGCTACCGCATCGAACATCATCGTTTCTGCACCTACCCAAACTTCAGCCATTTCTGGAATGTTTGGCATTGGAACTGCATCACCATATTGTTCAACGACCGCAATCGCTAATTCATTATCGCCTGCATCTACAATGGCTTGACGAACCGTCTGGTTAGCCGGTACTTCATTGTTGAATTCATGAAGGGCCTGCATATTCTCTTCATTCGTTACATAGTCTAGCCAAGCTTGAGCAGCTTCAGCATTTTCAGTGTAGTTAGAAACAATCCATCCTTTTCCTCCACCAAATGGCTCATAAGCATTTCCGTTTGGCAATGTAGGAATCGGAGTTGCGGCATAATTCAAGCCCGCATCATTGAATGAAGCAGCATTCCAAGGACCACCGATGATAGCTGCTGCGTTTCCTTCAATAAATGTCTGCTCTACAAAGTTCCCAGCACTTGAAGCATCTAGCATACCTTCAGGCCATACATCATACCATTGATCGGCATATTCAATCGCTTCAACGGAGCCTTCATTATTTAAACCAATATCGGAAGTGTCTGTTCCATCCTGACCGAAGACATAACCGCCAAATCCTGACAGTAAACCATATGAACTATAGAAATCTACCCAGTTCGCTAAGAAGGCAGTATTTGTTCCCGCTTCATTAGCATACGCATAAGTATCGTCTTCTGCTAAAGCTTCCAATTCTTCAAATGTTTCAGGGGCTGCATCTAATAAATCTGTATTATAATACATAATTAATGCTTCAACGACATATGGTGAACCATATACTGTGTCACTAGCTGACACTTGTTGTCTGTCCGTGTCATCATAACGACCATCATCAGGAAGAGTCACTTCATGTAGGTGTCCTTGCTGTCCTAAACCGCCAATACGGTCATATGGAGCAATGGTTACGTCCGGCGCTAAACCTGCTGGACCGTCGAGCGATAAACCATCGAGCGTTTCAAACATTTCACGTTCTTCAACCGAGACGGTCACACCTGTCTCTTCTTCAAATCCAGGAGCAATTTCATTAATAAAATTAATGTAATCCGCACCAA
>CAZKSU010000144.1:0-4569 GCA_964555455.1 uncultured Carnobacteriaceae bacterium | reverse complement strand
TTCAGACAGTCTTCTCCAATATTTCCAACAATAATAGCGTTCATATATTATAGAACAACTAACAAGTATTGTCAAGGAGAAAGATGCGATTTTTCTCCTTTCTTTACTAAAACATTCTATGCCGCCTCTACCCAGCCAATCACAAATACGACAGAATTAACTGAGAGTTAAATTTTCTCTAACACCCCGTATAATTCTTATTTATGTTAATCTAATAATAGTTATTCTTTTCAACGCAGATTTATAACCTCTATTCCCATCACGCATAAAAGGAGATTGTCTATGTTTTTCAGCGATTCTTTTTCAATCACTCGCATTTTAGTTGTCGGAACTCTCTCTTATATTCTTATTGTTTTTATTTTACGAGTATCCGGCAAACGGACCTTGTCTAAAATGAACTCCTTCGACTTTATCGTTACTGTATCTTTAGGTTCTGTATTGGCTAATATACTAACCAGTCAAGACATCGCTTTGGTGGATGGAATATTGGCATTTAGTCTTTTAGTCTTTCTCCAGTTTCTTTCTACCTGGCTTTCCGTTCGGTCGGATTGGTTTAACAGTTTGATTAAATCATCGCCTAAGCTGCTATATTATAAAGGACGCTATGATAAGCTGGCAATGAAAAAAGAACGGATTCCCGAACAGGAAATTTTACAGGCCGTTCGGTCAGAAGGCTATTTAAGTATGGAAAAAATTTATGCAGTTGTGTTAGAAACGGATGGTACTTTCTCAGTTCTAGAAGCATCCGGCGAAGAGAACATACAAGCTTCCAGTCTTGAAAACATTGATCAAGAAAAATAAGAACCTAAGCTTTTACTTAGGTTCTTATTTTTTTAATTTTTGGGAATCCGTTACTTTTTAGAGGCTAGTATCCAATAACCTTTTTCTAAATGGATGCGTTCCACATTCCCAAACACTTCTTCCATTTTCTTCTTAGCGCTCGGCGCCCCTTGTTTTTTCTGAATCACTATCAGTAAATAGCCGCCTTCAGCTAAATAGTCATGTGATTTTTCCAAAATTTCATGCACAACCTTTTTGCCTGCACGAATCGGCGGATTGGACAGGATGCCTGCGAAGTTTTTATTCTCTACGCTGTCGAATAGATGAGAAGAATAAATAGACACATTTTCTGCTCCATTTGCCTGGGCATTCAATTTAGCTAGCTCAATGGCACGTTCATTAATATCAATCATTTCGATTTGACGATTGGGAAAGGCCTTTGCTAAATAGATGCCAATAGGTCCATAGCCGCAGCCAACATCCAACAGGTTCCCTTCTGGAAAAGCGACTGTTTCAGCTGTCTTCATCAGCACTTCTGAACCTACGTCGATTTGTTTCTTAGAAAATACCCCCGCATCCGTTGTATAAATAAATTCTTTGTTATGAATGGTTGTCTTCCATGTTTCTCGGTGACTCTCTGAGGAAGGTTTCGATGTATAGTAATGATCCATAATAATCTCCTTCTTTTTAAAGATTTCTTTCTTATTTTAACAAAATTTTTCCATTTAAAAAAGGACTCGTCCTTTGACAAGTCCTTGGATGTAGCAGCTCTTTTTGAAAAGTATACGGGAATACCCCCTCAGCTAGAAGAACAGCAGACCTCTAAGCGGAAAAGGAGTTATTCCTTATTTTTCATTTTATTTTTGAGACGGTCTAAAGTAGAGGCATTGGCCACTAAGGCCACAGAGATAGAAACAGTCAGCAAACTGGAACCTCCGTAACTTAGGAAAGGGAAAGTCACCCCTGTAATCGGAAGCAAGCCTGTAACTCCCGCCATATTGACTAAAGACTGAATCAGCAGCATAGCTCCGACCCCAATGCAAAGCAGGCTGTTAAAACTGTCATCCGAGCGGCTGCCTATATAAAACGACCGTCCGATAATTAAGCCTAAAGCGGCTAAAACAAAAGTTACTCCTACTAGCCCCAGCTCTTCTCCAACAATTGCCATAATAAAATCGGTATAAGGAAATGGCAGATAACCCGTTTTTTGCACGCTGTTTCCGATTCCTACTCCAAACAGGCCGCCACGGCTGAGCGCATAATAGGAATTCACGAGCTGGTGGCCTTCCGTTTCATAATAGCCGAATGGATCAAACCAGCCCAAGAACCGCTCATAACGATAACCTAAGAATGGAATGTGCTCGCCAAAGGTATAGACTAAGTAAATAGCCAATATGACCAGAAGAGTGCCGAGAGCGAAAAAGGTTAAGCCGTATCTCAGGGAAATTCCGCTTGAAAAGAGCATAATCAAGATGATTAAAAAGATGATAAAGGAGGTTCCTGTATCGGGCTGCAACAGGACCAATATCCCGACAAAACTGACTAACGCACTCGGTTTAAGTGCTGTTTGTTTGAACCGCGTCTCTATCCCTTCTTGGTTTCTCGAAAAAATATAGGCGAGGTATAAAATAACAAAAATCTTCGCAAACTCTGCCGGCTGGATATTGAAACCAGGCAGGCGAATCCAACGGCTCGCCCCGAGTCGTTCCGGCGTAAATAAAACGATAACCAGCAGCACAACGATCACAATCGTGGCGATTTGCATAAATTTCTTTTTCTTCAGGACCCGAAATGGGAAAAAATAAGCAATGGAAGCGAGAACCAAACTGACTGCAACATACATTGCCTGTCGAAAGAGGTAGTGACTAGAATTTCCATAGTCTTGCATCGCACTGTAACTGCTCGCACTATACACAATAATGATACTAAACAAAGCAAGCGCGAGAAACGGCAGCAACAGCCATTTATCTATCATTCGAATACGTTCTTTAAACATTTTTCTCCTTCTCTCTGTTGATCTCTACTACTTTCAAACAAACTAAGCCTCCGAGTGGAAATCTTCGCCTTCACCCGAGAATATGTAGGAACGATGGTGGAAACGCATAGACATAATTAGACCGATTCCTATCATGTTTCCTAAAAGTGCGGAACCCCCCTGAGAAACAAACGGCAAAGGAATGCCTGTAAGAGGCAGCAAGCCAATATTCATGCCAATGTTCTCTAACACATGGAACACAAGCATCATAATAACTCCCGTGGCTATATAAGCATAGAATTCATTCTTAGTATCATAGACGACTTTAATCATATTGTAGATCAGGACGAAATACGTAAAAATTAAAAAAGAGGCTCCAACAAAGCCGAAATTTTCAGCAATTGTCGCAAAGATCATGTCCGATTCACGAACAGGGACATATACCTCTGAGACTCCTAGGCCTTTTCCAAATACACCGCCGGATCCTATGGCTTTAAATGCTTGGACGATTTGGTAAGAGGCAGATGAAGTATCATGGTAGGGATCTAACCAGGAATCGATTCGAGCAAACTGATAATCCTGAAAACCGAAGACCTCTTGTAGAAACTCGCGATTATAGACGACTAAAAGGATGGTCCCGACTCCGATAGCAAGAATAGTGAGAACAATCGGCAGTAAAATTTTCCATTGGATGCCGGACAGTAAAAAAATCCCGGCTAAGATAGCAATATAAACGAGTGTAGTTCCTAAGTCGTTTTGCAGCATAATCAAAGCAAAAGGCAAAATCGACCAGAGGATATACTTTCCAATGAGACGGAAATCCGACTCAAGCGTTCGATCTCTATATTTCGCATTATGCAAAGTTGTCGTTTTCGCAAGAATTAATATATAAGGGATTTTTACAAATTCCGAGGGCTGCAAAGTGAAATTGATAATCGGTATATTGATCCAACTCCGTGCCCCTGTTGAAGCGGCTAAGCTTCGATCATAGAAAAAAAGGGTCAAGACGAGAGAAGCAATTCCGATCCAGTATAAAATATTCGTTAGTTTCCATAATTGCTCAGAATCGAAAAGCATCACCACAGCGGCTACCCCTGTCCCTAAGACATACCAGATCCCTTGCATAATAGTTGCCCGAATGCCTCCATCTTCAATTAACACCGTGGTTGAGTATAAAGAGATCAATCCGATGATGGCAAGAAGCATGATACAGAGGACAATTCCATAATCAATTCGTGAGGCTGTTTCATTTTCATTTTTCATTGTATTCACTCCTGATGCATTTCTGCATGATTTCCTTCGTTCTTTCTGATAAGCAAAATATTTTACGCATGTGCTATTATAGCATAAGTTTTCGCACGAATATGTATTTCCCTCTACTTTTCTCAGAATAAATGAGGATCGCTGACTAGTCATTTCGTGTGATACACTCTCTAAATAGAAAAAACCTCAAACAGCAACTGCTGCTTGAGGTTTTTTGAAATCTGTCTGATCGTTAAACTTATTTAAGTTCAACAGATCCTCCAGCTTCTTCAATTTTTTCTTTAATTTCTTCAGCTTCGTCTTTGTCGACGCCTTC
Organism: uncultured Carnobacteriaceae bacterium; assembly: GCA_964555455.1. Classification (GTDB taxonomy): domain Bacteria; phylum Bacillota; class Bacilli; order Lactobacillales; family Carnobacteriaceae_A; genus Atopostipes. The sequence continues at coordinate 235 of CAZKSU010000144.1, read as the reverse complement.
TTTAATTACGCTTGGCGCTTCGTCAACTAAGCCTTTAGCATCTTTAAGACCTAAACCAGTAATTTCACGAACAACTTTAATTACTTGAATCTTAGAAGAACCTGCTTCTGTTAATTGAACGTCAAATTCTGTTTGTTCTTCTGCTGCTGCACCTGCACCTGCACCTGCTGCTGCTACTGGCGCTGCTGCTTCTACTCCGAATTCTTCTTCAATTGCTTCTACTAATTCGTTGATT
>CAZKSU010000143.1:0-4633 GCA_964555455.1 uncultured Carnobacteriaceae bacterium | reverse complement strand
ACGTATTAATCCATTCAATCGTAAACTCTTTTTGCTGATCGTCCAACAGAAACTCCCGCAGCTGACCGCGAACATGAGAGATAAGAATATGCTGCTGTTTTAAATAAGCATCCACTGTTCCTTTTTCGATTCCTTCTTCTGGATCAAACGGAACAGCATATAAATAATTACTTGGAACAATTCGTTTTTCGTTAGCATTATAAAAACAAGCCACATGTTCAAATTGCAGCCGTTCAGAACGATTCACATTTCCGTTAACATCCTGTACATATTTTGCTGCTTCTGCTTCAAGCGAAACGACAAAATAGATTTCTAAAGCTTGTTTATGGCTGTCATAAACTATCCGCCATTGATAATTCTTCGCTTCATCAAGCATCTTTTCATATACATAACTCGTTAGATCTTCAGCCATGTCCCAATCCCCTTTCTCTTTCGATGTTTTCATTATTTTACCATAGATATTTGTTTCGCTTCTATAGATTACTATGGTTTACTCGCTTTAACCCTATTTATTGTTTCTCTTGACTAACTTTTCCGATTTTCTGTAATGAACAAGAATATATGTTCCCATTTCATTTGAGGGAGTGATCGAGGCGGCAAGACATTCACATAGGAATATGAAACTTTTCCAGTTCGTGTAATCCACGTAAGCTTCGGGAAAATGGCGACTGCATAAAATGATCAAATGAGTTCGTTTGAAAGTGTAGAGGATGTTCTAAAAGGTGAACCATTAGACGAAGTCGTTGATTTGGTTCGTAAAAAATACCGCTACACTTCCCTGCTTCGAAATGAAATGGCTTTTCAAGAAAACAACTTGTTCGGAGGGCACCAAGCGGACACGAATAATGGGTTTGTTCATTAATTATTTTTACATAACAAAAACCGCTGGAAATAGGAAAATGCTATCCCTGTTTCCAGCGGTCTTTCGTTTATTTAAAGCAAAGTTTTAAAAAATCAGCTATCCATCCGTAATTTTTCAATTTCATCCGCTACAAATTGGACTTCTGTTCCTACAATAACCTGAACATGGTTTCCGCTTTTCGTGATACCAGGCACTCGCGCCTCTTTCACTCGAGCTTCGTCAACTTTATCCGCATCTTTTACATCAACACGCAGACGGGTTGCACAATAATTAAGTGCTTCTAAGTTCTGAGAGCCGCCTAAACCGTCTAAGATAATCTGAGCTTGATTTGTAATATTTGATCCGCTAGTTGCTGCGGCTGCTGAGGCTGGCTGGCCTACGGCATCAGGTGTGTCAGCAGGCATCGTACCTTCGGCAGGACCTACTTCTACGCCGCGCCCTGGCGTTTGAATATCAAACTGGACAATCGCCCATCGGAATGCAAAATAGTAAATCAGAGCAAATACCAAGCCTTGCACAAGCAGCATATAAGGCTGGTTTGCCAATGGCAAGTTAAAGGATAGAATATAGTCAATCATTCCCGCACTGAAACCGAAGCCAGCGGTCCAGCCAAAGAAGGCTGCAATAAATAATGAAAGACCAGCTAAAAGAGCATGTATCACAAATAATTGTGGTGCAATGAATAAGAACGCGAATTCCAATGGTTCTGTCACTCCAGTTAAGAATGAAGCGAAACCAGCAGCCATCATTAAGGAAGCTGTCGCGGCTTTTTTATCGTCATCCGCTAACTGGTACATCGCAAATCCTGCAGCTGGCAGTCCAAACATCATCACAGGGAAAAATCCTGCTTGATACATTCCTGTCACACCGAGTTCACCTGTACCTGCCCAAAAGTTTCCGATATCGTTAATACCGGCCACATCAAACCAGAACACAGAGTTTAAGGCATGGTGTAAACCAACTGGAATAAGCAGACGGTTAAAGAAGCCGTACAAACCAGCACCTAATGCGCCTAACTCACTAATAGCCGTACCAAATGTAACAAGGCCATTATAGATTGGCGGCCAAGCAAACATGAACACACCAGACAGAATGAGCATAACTAAAGCTGTGATAATAGGCGGTAAACGTCTTCCACTAAAGAATGCCAAAGCTTGCGGGAGTCTTGTATTGCTGAATTTATTATAGATAGCGGCAGCAACAGCACCGACTAAAATACCAATAAACTGGTTTTCAATACTGCCAAAAGCTGCGTCTACAGATTCGACCTCAATCCCTTGTAGCATCGCTACAGTATCCGTGTTTAATAAATTCGTAATCACTAAATAGCCGACAAGTCCACTAAGAGCAGCAGCACCATTTCTGTCTTTAGACATTCCAAGAGCTACACCAACTGCAAACAACAGCGGCATCGCACCGATTAATGACCCGCCTGCTGCAGTTAAGAAAGCTGAGACTGGCCCAGCACCAGCAGCCGTTTCAATCCAATAACCTACACCAAGTAATATCGCAGCAGCCGGCAGAACAGAAACGGGTAACATCAGCGAGCGACCAATTCTCTGTAAATATGATTTCATTGTCTTCCCTCCTGAAGTAAGACTCTATAAGGTAACAAGCATTGCAGATCCTACCCTCCTTTATAGAATATCGAGAAGAAAACGCTACCAATTCTTCCACTACATTATAGCACTCTATATAGTATCAGGTCAAAACATGTATCAAATTTTCGTATATTTATGCGAAAATCTAAATTTAATTTCAACTCTGTTTCTTATTGTAATTGAGAAAAGACATTAGAAATCGTATCTTCAAAAACTAACGTACCGTTCGGCACTTGTATCGGCGTTTTATTGATGGCCACTAAATAATCCCCCTCGAAATAATGGATTAAGCTGGCCGCTGGATAAACAACTAATGAAGTGCCTGCAATCATCAGCATATCTGCCTTCTGAATATCTGTCACCGCTTCTTGAACGACTTCTTGGTCGAGCCCTTCTTCGTAAAGGACGATATCAGGCCGTACAATCGCTCCATCTCTTGGACAACGCGGAATGCCTTCTGAATCTAGCTGAAGCTCATCTATTTCATAATGCAGCAAACACTCTGTACAGTAATTATTTAAAACCGATCCATGAAGCTCATGGACTCTGCTGCTTCCCGCCTTTTGATGCAAGCCGTCAATATTTTGAGTGACGATACTCACTTCTTTTCCTTGGTCTTCAAGTGTCTTGATGAATTCATGGGCTTCATTGGGTTCAGCCTCTTCAAATACCAAATGTTCAAAATAATACTGAAAGAATTCTTTTGGATAACGCTTATAAAAAGTATGCGAAATCATCTCTTCAGCGGATACATGAGTGCCGCTCTCTTGTCTGTATAAACCTTTTGAGGAACGAAAGTCAGGTATCCCGCTTGCTGTAGAGACTCCTGCTCCCCCAAAAAAGACGATTTTCTGACTCTTTGCTAATTGTGTTTTCAATTGTTCTATTTTATTAACCATCCTTCTACCTCCTGTACCTTTATCTTATCAAAAATACTGAGCGAATGCTTTGAACAGAAACAGCTCACATTTACCCGCTATATTTGTTAGAATAGACAAGCTATTTATTAAATAAGGAGAATCTATATGCTAGAATCGTTTGTATCACTTAAACCAGCTCTTCTTGTCCTGATTGCCTTACTGAATCTGCTTTCTCTCCGTCTTTTCTACAGCGATAAACGCCGGGCTCAAAAACAACAAAGACGGATTCCAGAAAAAACGCTTTTGCTTTCTGCTTTTTTCTTTGGCGGAATCGGTGCCTGCCTCGGAATGCAACTCTTTCGGCACAAAACAAAACACCGGTTGTTTCAAATAAGCATTCCATTCGCAGGCTTTTTCACCTTGGCCGCGCTGGCTTTTATAGGGATAAAGCTCTGCTGATTAGGGGGGAGTTCGGCTGACCTGTCACTCCTGTTCTTGGACATATTCTAATATATCCCCAGGCTGGCAATCTAAAGCGGCACATATGCCCTCAAGCGTAGAAAAACGTATCGCTTTAGCTTTTCCATTTTTTAGAATAGAGATATTAGACATAGTAATTCCTACTCTCTCTGAAAGTTCCGTTACACTCATTTTTCGTTTTGCTAACATTACATCAAGATTGATTTTAATTGCCAATTCATTTCACCTCAGATTGTTAAATCATTTTCAGATTTAATATTTATGACTTCTTCTAGAAGATACTCAAGGACTGTACTAAATATAGCGACGACAAAAGCTGCAAAGGCAGGTGTCGCCCCTACGAGAATCAAGCCTGGAGCATCGTCCCATTGCGCCACAATAAAAACCAAGGGCAAGATAGCCACATAGATCCCGCTAATAATAAACGCATACTGTTTAATCTTTTCGAGCGCTTTGACAGCTAACTGTGAGAAGGATTTTCCTTCGTCAATATAAGTGACCAATTTATAAGCTTGAATCAAAGCCGCATAAAAAGGAATCATCGAAAGAGTCACTCCCACTAAAATCGCTGAAATAACATACCCTAATGTTAAACCATCCCCAGCTGCACGAATAGCCGTCCCCCCTATCCCCATCCACAGAAGGCTGGCTAAAGCTAGTACCGGGATTCCAATTAAGATAATCGCTAGTTTTAAAAATAAAGTTGATCGTTTCATATCTATTACCTCACTCGTATTAATTTTTTAATAAGATTAGTATACATTGTTTTTACTCAATTGCAATAAAAATTTATTGTTTAACAACAAATATATAGTGAGTACTAATAAAGT
>CAZKSU010000142.1:0-4736 GCA_964555455.1 uncultured Carnobacteriaceae bacterium | reverse complement strand
AATGAAAATAGCAATTGTCGGTTTTGGTGTCAGCGGAGCGGCTCTTTTAATGGCTCTGGAAACGTCAGGGAAATTAGAGGGGGCTTTACAGGTGGATCTTTTCGATCCCAACCCTGAACCCGCGGTTGGTTTGGCTTACGGCACAGATGACGACCATCTTCTCCTCAATGCCTTCCCGACAGCGATGTCTTTGAATCCGGAAAACCATTTGGAATTCTCAGAATGGCTGGAAAACCACTATCCAAAATATAACGCCAAAGAAGATTTAGTGCCGCGTACAGTGTTTGGCGAATATGCAAAGGAGCGCTTAACTCCGCTGCTGGAAAAAGAACATGTGACGCATTATAAAAAAGACATTGTAGATACGGTGGTTCTCAAGGCTTCTTCTGTTTCCTACCAATTGGAAGCTGCGGATGGTGAAACATACGGCGCTTACGACTATCTCTTTTTAGCGGTCGGCAATCCGCCTTATCAAGATTTCTACCATTTAAAAGGACACAAAAATTATATCCATGACCCTTACCCAGTGGTTGAAAAACTGAAAGGAATCGATGAGGAGGCAAGCATCGCGATTATCGGCTCCAATTTGACAGCTTTTGATTTAGTCAATTACCTGAGCCACGAAAAAGACATGCAGCAGCCGATAGGGATCTTTACCATTGTTCCTCACTTTAATTCCCTGCGGGTGCCTCCTTATCAAGGACCCGCCCTTCAGTACTCTTTAGACAAACAATGGATGGAAGAGGAAATGCAGAGAAATAAAGGTGTGGTTCCTCTCGAGCGGATCATTGAAGCGGTCAGCCAAGACTTAAAGGCGAACACCATCGATCTGGCAGCCATCCGCAGGCAATATGCCCCTGCTGATTTAGAAGGGACTTACCAGACTTATTTTGGCCAAAAACACCCTGAACTGTCTAAGCTCCAGGGCTATATTGCGCGACTATCGGGACATTTAGGCGACCTTTATATGGCCCTGTCCAAACAAGATCAGATGCGTTACCATCTGGAGTTCGCCCCGCATTTCAGCCACTATCAAGTGCGCTTGGCTCCGGCTGCCGTCGCCAATATGTACGAGTTGTACAGGCAAGACCAGCTTTTTGTCGTGCCTGATTTGATTGAAATCAACAAGCAAGACACATTTGTCTTAAAAAGCCATAGCGGCGCCTCTTACGAAGCGGATGTCGTGATCAATGCTTCCGGTTTTGATTTCAATACGGAGGCTATCGGCGACAGCCAGCCTCTGCTGACAAAGCTGCTAGACAAAGGACTGCTTTTGGATAAAGACAAAAGAGGGATTTTAGTGTCTTGGCCCGAATGCCAAGTGATCAGTCAGCGATACGGCCAGCTGGACAGCTGCTTTTTTATCGGCCCTTGGATCTCCAATACCCACTACGGCAATAACAACGTCAAAGCGCTTGTTCAGAAAGCACATGATATTGTGACGCATTATCTCGCCTTTTAATTTTTATAAAAAGATAAAAAATAAAAACGGTATGCAGCTGAAACCTAAACTGCATACCGTTTATTCCATTCTCTGGTGTTAACCAACCACGTTTCGTTTTTGGTCTCTGCTCCAGCAGCATCTCTTGTATTTCTTCCCGCTCCCGCATGGACATGGATCATTTCGTCCAACTTTCTCTCCAACGATACGCTGTTGAACAGGTTGAGTTCTTCGAGCTCTTCGACGACGCCTTGGAGTGACTGGGACAGTCTGAACGGGCTGCTTGACCGCTTCAGCAGCAGGTTTTTCTTCTGCTTCAGCTGGCTCGTCTTTATCCGCAGCCTCTGCTATTTTTTCTTCAAACTCAGCAGGCATAGTGACTGTTACTTCCTCATCCGCTGACACGTAAAGCAGACCCTTACTCACAGCTGAAGAAACCACTTCACTATTTGTTTCAGCCTTTTCCGTGTCTCCGGCCACTATTTCCTGTAAAGCCGCTAATTGTTTCTCATCAAAATCGGATAAGCTTTCTTCCAGCGAGTCTCTAAGACCCTCACTGATGACTTCGATCATTTGATCTTTATTCCAGCTTTTTTTCACTTCAAAGTCATTTTCTTCCGCTAATTTAATTAAGTTCGGCTTTGTATAGGCATCCAAACTAGCCTCTAGCGTATGATCCTTTGGAGCACCCTTAAGTACTAATCCGTCTAAAGTTTCTCCGACAACATCCAACATCCTCATCTTCTCCTTACAATTCCGTATTTACTTTTCCGTAAACGGTTGGTGTCCTCTTTCTCCAGCCAACCCTTTAGAAAATATCAAAAACATTCTTCAAAAATCCTTGAATGAATCCATTTGTTATTATACTACAAATGGAAAAAAATGAAAAATCCAGATGCAATTTTGGTCTTTGCAGCAAAAAAAGACGGTGGCGAAATCCCGCCAGCGTCTTTCATCACTCTTTGATTACAGGCCTAAATTGCCTAAATCGCCCAAGCTTCCGCCAATTTTATCTTTGGCTTTATCCATTAACGTTTGTTTTTCGTTTTCGTCAATGTTGCCTTGGTCTTTTTCCTGTTTCACTTGCTGAATGATATCCTTGATTTTGTCTTTATCGGCATTTTCGATTTTCTGCTTTAGTTCATCAAATTTTTGACTCATCTTTATCATTCCTCCTGTTACGACTAATTTAACACAAGAATAATTTGTTTTTAAAGGATTTCGCCTTCGTCAGAAGCTTCTTTTTCTAGGTGAAATGGAAGTGCCCACCTTGTTTAGGAGGGGCGGCTCGTTTCCACAAATTTTTTGACGGCTTCGATGTATTGTTTGGGTTTAAAGGCATGAATCACATGATTGGCGGAAATCTTTTGGTAGACGGTTTGCGGTATGAGCTCAAGCACTCGTTTGGCATCTTCATCTTCCATAGCCCCTACCAGACCGTACTGTTCGTACCTTGCCCAGTCCGCGTGCAGCAATAGAACCGGACACTGTACACGCTGCAGAGCTTCTGCATGATTCAAGCCGGCATAAAATCGGCCGTCCACAAAAGCCCGGGCAAAATCCGGGTCGAACATGGACAAAGATTTGACCAGCAGATTCAGCCGGTCGATGTAGCCTACTCAATCGGCCGGCCCGGATGTTTCTGTTCCACCTTTTTGATGCGTCGGGACAGCCAGTCGACAAACCAGTCGGGCATTCTTTTTGTCCGCCTGTCGGAAACTGGCAGCTCCAGGTCTCTAAAATATTCCGCCAAGTCTCTGTCTTGGACATTCCCGATTTTTTCCACAAGGTGCTGAAGGCCATTGTAGACAAACCGGTCCTTTTCTTTGAAGCGCGGCATTTCGGCGGAAAAAACCGGGGCGTCTTCCAGGATGATGCCGGAAACTTTATCTGGAAGATTTGCGGCGCACCAAAGCGCAAGCAATCCGCCTGAGGAATTCCCGGCGATGAAGACTTTCCGCTGGACCGCTTTGTCTATAAAAATCGCCAGGTCCTGACCGATAGTTGCCCAAGAATAATTGCCGGGTGTCCAGCTGGATTTGCCGTGGCCGCGGATGTCCAGGGCGTATACTTGAAACGCCTCAGAAAGAGGCACCAGCACTTTTTTGTAGCTCTCCCACGTCCCCATCTGGGCAGGAATCAGGAGCAAAGCCGGCCCATTGTTGGGACCGACCACATAATTGAGGACCACTTCCCCGGTGGCACAGCGCTTTTCTTGGAAACCAGCTTGAAGAAGCTTTGCATCTTCTAATTCTCCGGATAAATGTTCATAGGGGTTCGTATACATCCGTCTTTCCTCCGCTCCTTTTGCTTTTACAGAAAATAAGAGGCTGAATCTATTCATGTCGTTTTTTGTATCTAAATTCTAATCGTTTGATCAACAACTTACAAACAATATTCTCTTATCTTCTCAGATTTTATCTTCGCTAGGTAAAAAAATGAGGAAAGAAAATACCCTTCTGTATCTTTCATGCGTAAACTGTATAATGGAAGGAATAGATCATTGTTTGCTGGTTTAAGCAAAGGATATGATGAAAATGAAGACCACAACATTTACATCCTATTCTCAGGATTGGAAGAATAGAAAAGGTTTCAATGCAGCAAGGTGTGTATACAAGCAAAATAACAAGCCGGCTTCAGTCAGTCACTGTGCCAGCTTGTTTTCTGTTATTTCCTGCTGTTTCGATGAACAAAGCGCGTCATCTCTTCAATGGGTTCGTTTGTCAACATCGCTTGTTCAAAAAGTTCCGTATCAAAAACCATCAGATTCTTGTTTTGCCCTATACCCGCAGCATGCGCTATTTTCTTGGTCATGCGAAGAGGTGTAAAAGGCCCTTGAGTCATGCGGTCGATTAGCTCACTGACTGTCTCGTCTAAGTGAGCTTTCTTGACGGTTTTTGTCGCCAAATGAATCGCCAAGGCTTCGTCCGCCTGAACAGGCTCCGCCAGCATAATCATTTCTTTCGCTTTAATAACGCCTACGGTATTGATTAAGCGCAGTGTACTTCCCCAAGTAAAAAAGGTTCCCCGGTAAATTTCCGGAATCAAGAAATAGGCCTCTTCTGTTGCGATGCGGAAATCGCAGGCCAGTGTTAAAGCCAGCCCACCGCCGACACAAGCGCCATGAACGGCTGCAATAGTGACTTGTTCAAGCTCTTCTAGTTTAGACATCAGCTCCTGGCCTAGATATTGATTTTTCCTGCCAGCTTCTGGTGTAAATTCTCCAGCTTCATACTTTGCCACCAGTTCATTCAAATCCGCACCGCCGCTAAAGTTTTTGCCGGCGCCTTTAAAG
>CAZKSU010000141.1:2102-4753 GCA_964555455.1 uncultured Carnobacteriaceae bacterium | reverse complement strand
TGGATGCCTTCTTTGTCTAAATGAGTGGTTGGCTCATCCATCAACAAACCAAGGGGATAGCCAGAAAAGAATTCAGCCAAGCGAACCCTTGTCTGCTCTCCGCCGCTAAAGTGTTTGCTCTCGTGTTCTGGCACATTTAACCGTGACAAATATTCAGCATCTATTGCCGCATAGTCGGGGGTTCGTTCCTCTTTTATTTGTGCATAGTATTGAAAATCAATTTTCGTCTCGACTGTACCCGTGTCGGCTTGCAGCTCACCAGCCAGTAATTTGAGCAAGGTACTTTTTCCTTCCCCGTTTTTTCCGACAATACCGATTTTTTCATTTTCATAGACTTTTAACTCTTCAATATTTAAAACTTCTTTAGCAAGATACCTTTTTTCGACATCTTTTATATTAATCACTAATTGGTTCATACTCATTCTCCTGTATTTCTATTGGCCATTTTTCGTTACAGCTGATTTTTGGCAATAAAAAATACAGGCCAAAGTTTAAACGGACTCTAGTCTGCTTATCCATTCTTAAGTCAGTCGTCTCAAATAAACCCTTCACGTGGAGAAGAGCAGGAGGCGACAGCGCATCAGAAGATGTATAAGCATGACAAAAAAGCCAATTTCCTCTAGAAAATTAAGCCTGTTTCTTATTGCCATTCTTATCGTAATCTGATGGATGCTGTCATTTGTTTACACGTCCTTTTCATAAGTTGTTTGTAAATTACCATATTATTTCCCAAGAGTCAAATCAGTCAAGCCTTTATTTATTTGACAGATGGAAATGGAAGCCGTATACTGTTGAGAATGAAATGGTATATTTTAATCGTGTACAGAGATGCATGAAAGTAGACCACAAAATAGAATCAGTTGCCTAGGGTGCAGTATGTCTGCAGGTCTCTGGCCACTTACCGTATGCTATTTTAGTGCAAAGAATACTTTCAGCCGTCACGATTGCGTGGCGGTTTTTTTATACCATTTTTCAAATGTTTTAAGAAAAATGAATAAAGGAGAACACAATGGCTACAAACACAATAATTGGAGAGTATTTTTTTGAAAACTGTTTAATGAACGCTTCGGGCATTCACTGTGGTACAGCTGAAGAATTAGATGAGCTCGATCAAAGTCCGGCCGGGAGTTTGGTGACGAAAACAGCGACGATGAAGAGACGCGAAGGCAACCCAGAACCTCGGTTTGCTTGGGATCAGCTGGGCAGTATTAACTCGATGGGGCTGCCAAATTTAGGCATCGATTATTACCTTGACTATTTAGTTGGAAAAGAAAGCAGCCACCCAGAGAAACCTTACTTTTTATCAGTGACTGGCTTGTCTGAAAAAGAAATTCATCAAGTCTTAAGAAAAGTGAATGAGAGTGCCTTTCAAGGACTGACTGAACTCAATCTTTCCTGTCCAAATGTTCCAGGAAAGCCGCTTACAGGCTATGATTTTGAGCTGGTGGAAGAAATCTTGACGGAAGCTTTTACGTATTTTGAAAAACCTTTAGGCGTGAAGCTGCCTCCCTACTTTGACGGCAGTCATTTTGACCAAATGGCCCAGATCTTAAATCAATTTCCGCTCACTTTTATCACAAGTATCAATAGTGTAGGGAACGGTTTATGGATTGACGATGAGACAACAGCAATTAAGCCCCAAAATGGTTTTGGAGGAATTGGCGGCAAATACGTTAAAGCGACTGCTTTAGCGAATGTCCATGCTTTTTACACCAGACTGAAGCCCGAAATTAAAATCATCGGCGTTGGCGGAATTTCAACGGGGCGAGATGCTTTCGAACATATTCTATGTGGAGCCAGCATGGTTCAAATCGGCACATCCCTTCCCGGAGCAGGGCCAGAAACCAAATTCTCTCAAGTAATGAACGAATTACAAGCCATTATGCAGAAGAAAAACTACCAAAGCATTGAGGATTTCAGAGGAAAATTGAACTACATCAAATAAACTACATACCTTAAATTAGTCCCGTGAGGCTAAAAGGCATGAAGAGTGAGCGATTCAGCTCAGTACATGTTTAAGGTATTGTCGTATTCTTATTAAACCATAGGAGGACAATAACCATGATTAAAACAAATCTTGCACTCGATCACTATGTCAGTACGGAATATTTAACTGTTGAAGAAGTGTCCCACTTAATTGAACGGGCTTTAGAATTTAAATGTATGCCGGAACATCTCTTGCCGCAATATTCAGAGGAATATATCAGTAATTTATTTTTTGAAAACAGCACGCGGACACATCTGAGCTTTGAAATGGCTGAAAGAAAGTTAGGGCTGAATGTTCTGCCATTCGATCCAAGCACGAGCAGCATCAACAAAGGCGAAACGCTGGTGGATACAGCCATTACTTTAGAAGCCTTAGGGGTTGATACGCTTGTGATCCGCTCAGGCGAAGAAGAATACTACAAAAAATTAATAGCAAGCAAAGATCTGAATGTGTCCATTATAAACGGCGGCGATGGCTCAGGCCAGCATCCGTCACAAAGCCTTTTAGATATGATGACCATTTACGAAGAGTTCGGTACCTTTAAAGGAATCAAAGTAGTCATTGTGGGCGATTTGGCGCATTCGCGTGTGGCTCGCTCAAATGCCGAACTGTTATACCGTTTAGGAGCGGATCTGTATTTTTCCGGTCCTATGAGATGGTATGA
>CAZKSU010000141.1:0-2002 GCA_964555455.1 uncultured Carnobacteriaceae bacterium | reverse complement strand
TGTTATACCGTTTAGGAGCGGATCTGTATTTTTCCGGTCCTATGAGATGGTATGACCGCGATTTTGATGCCTATGGGACTTATGTTCCGCTGGACGAAGTGATCGGTGAGGTGGATGTAGCGATGATGCTGCGGGTGCAATGCGAGCGTCATGAAGGGAAGTCGCTGCTTGACTACAACCTTTACCATGAGAGTCACGGTTTAACGGAAGCCCGCGCTCAGCGGATGCCGCATCGATCGATTATCATGCACCCGGCGCCCGTCAATCGGGATGTCGAAATTGCCGATAGCTTGGTCACCGCACCGCAGTCGCGCATTGTCACTCAGATGAAGAATGGTGTTTTTGCGCGGATGGCAATTCTTGAAGCAGTTATGAACGGAAAGAGGTAAAAAATGTACGTTATAAAAAATGTCCAGACACTGAATCAAAAGGGGCAACTGCACCCAGTAGAACTTGTAATCACCGATGGAGAAATCCAAGCCATTGGCCAGAATCTGCAGCTAGATACTGAAAACTTTACAGCCATTGACGGAAAGAACGGCTTATTGACACCAGGGTTAATTGATCTTCATGTGCATTTCAGAGAACCCGGCGCTACAGACAAAGAAACGATTGTATCCGGCTCGCAAGCCGCCGCCCGTGGAGGCTTTACGACGGTGGCGGCCATGCCAAACGTCAATCCGGTGCCAGACAATCCGGAAAGTTTTCAAGAGCTGCAGCATTTAAATCGACAAGATGGCTTAATTAAAATCGAACAGTATGCTTCGATTTCAAAAGACTTGAATAGCGAAACCACTTTAGTGGATTTTGAAGGCTTAGCAAAAGCAGGGGCCGTCGCTTTTACGAATGATGGCGTCGGGGTGCAGACGGCCGGTTTGATGTATCAAGCGATGCAAGAAGCCGCTCGTTACGGTAAACCGATTGTGGCGCATACCGAAGACAATTCTTTATTATTCGGCGGAGTGATGCATGCCGGCGAACGGGCAAAAGAGCTAGGTCTGCCAGGAATGCTTGGGCTCACAGAGTCGACGCAGATTGCGCGCGATGTCTTATTGGCTGAAGAGACGGGTGCGCATTACCATGTCTGCCATATCTCCACCAAAGAAAGTGTCCGTGTGATCCGCGAGGCGAAACAGGCAGGCATCCATGTCACCTGTGAAGTCGCCCCACATCATTTAATCTTGACCGATGCCGATATTCCAGGGGATGACGCCAATTACAAAATGAATCCGCCTTTGCGAGCTGAAGAAGACCGTCAAGCATTGATTGAAGGGCTTTTAGATGGGACCATTGACTGTATTGCAACAGATCATGCTCCGCATACAGCATCAGAAAAAGCCAAAGGATTCAAAGAAGCGCCTTTTGGCATTACAGGCCTGGAAACCGCCTTTCCCTTGTTGTACACCCACTTTGTCAAAACAGGCATTTTTTCACTGACCGAAGTAGTGGAGTGGCTGACCATTAAGCCGGCTCAATTATTTAACCTGGACGCGGGGACATTGGAAGTAGGTCAGCCAGCGGATCTAGCGATTTTTGACTTAGACCATCAAGAGACGATCCATAAAGAAGAGTTTGCATCTAAATCGAGCAACACTCCTTTTATTGGCGAGAAAGTATTTGGAACGACGCGCTATACGTTCTGTGACGGCGCCGTTGTCTACCAGAAGTAATTTAGTTCGTTTACTATGCAGTTTTTTTAATGCGATTCAAACCAATCTTTCATTTGACTTTAATTATTTTTGTAATATACTAGATAGCAATTATAAAAAAGTCTTTGAAGCAAAGAGTAATAAGTCAGGATTTGCCTAGCGAGTGGGCGTTTGGTGAGAGGCCCAACAAATCAGCTTATGAACCGAGTTGTTGAGACGATTGAGATGAATGAAATCTTTTTCCGCAGAGATGCGTTACATCAGCCAAGTTATTTATTCCGCTAAAAGCGGGCAATTAAAGAGTGGTACCGTAGTTAAGTCTGCCTCTTCATTAAGAAGAAGCAGGCTTTTTT
>CAZKSU010000140.1:0-4817 GCA_964555455.1 uncultured Carnobacteriaceae bacterium | reverse complement strand
AAAGCAAAAGAAAGAAGCGGAGGCTTTAATCCCCCACTTTCTCTTCTGTCTCTTCGACTGTTTGTTCTTCTTTTTCTCTATTTTCTTCGAGTATTCTGTAGCGTTCGCGCTGACGGTAGCCATAAGTGGCCCGCCGCACATTCTCTTCGTTCTCTAAACCAACGCCGACTGCGCCAGTGACCGTTCCGATGGAAGCCGTCAGCCAGGCTAACTGCAGGAAGTTCATCAAGGTGGGCAAGTGATCAATTCCAACCTGCTGGGCGTAGTAGGCAGGATCCACAAAGACGAAGATCGTAATTAAAAACAAACCGATTAATATAATATAGAAAGAAGCGACCGCTAGAAACAATGTAATCAGAGTGGTTGTGTTGTATAAGATGCGGTATTTGCGGTTGTCTGAAATGGTTTCTTTTTCCCATAAATGATGGCCCTGTATAATCCACAACCCCATACTAATAATCGCTAAAAGCATAAAGACAGCCAATCGCCACGAGGGATACACATAGCTCGTCGTCCACAAGGTCGGAAAAATGATAGCATAGGCTCCGGAACCAAAAGCGACCGCGATAGTGCTTTTCAGAGACGGCATAATAGTCCAAGGACGGTTGTCATAGGTCATCCCGAGCAAGATCGTTGCCATACCATAAAATCTGGATGAGAAGACATACCTTAAATCCTCCGTCTCAATCTCTGACTCGTTGATTCGCTTAATCTTTGCAAATGTAAATAATTGATTGATCCGTTCATTCTGTTCTTCTTTTGTGATTTTTGTATCTTTAGAGTAAATATCTTCTACAACCTGTACCACCATGTCGGTTAACCGTTTATTCAGAAACCAACCGCAGGCCGGCATTGAAATAATACTAAAGTTGTAGGCGTAGTTGACTCTTGCAAGTACGATATCCTCTCCATGAAAAAGGGGAATATCGGTGAGTGAAATGGCATAATCCCATTCTTTGTTGTCTAATAAGGATAAAACGCCTTCGAGCAATTCTTCGTCATCTTCGGCAACGGAGGTAAACCCATCTGTGACGGTTTCAATCGTCCAAGTGATTTCATCGTTGATGGTTTCTTCAAACACTCGGGGCAAATCTTCTTCTAACTGCTCTGCTACAGCTGTGGAAAACTCAGGCGCTGCGATCAGCATAACTTTCATTTCATCCATCCGATCCTCTCCTTTTTTAGAAGTCAATCTCTCACTAAAGTTATCAGAAGCCGATTGGAAGTGCAATTCATAGGCATTTTTGTTTATGTTTAAGGGTAAAAACTGCCGAATGCTTTTTCATTCACACCCGTACTTTTGAATAAAGGAAACTGCTCGAATTTGTCCGATCTTCTTTTTGATAAAAATGAACAATTTGATCTTGCATAAAATCGACTGAGGCTAAAAATTCCCCCTATTGAAGTCTTTACAAAAAGGAGAGTAAAAAACATCTCATTTCCTTATCGCAACAAGCTTTAAACCGAAAATATATTTGCATATTGGCTGATATTTCTGTAACATAGTAAGGGTTGAAAATTTCATCCACTAAAGGAGAATTATTATGGATAACAGATTGATAAGACGCTGGCTGAGTCTAGCTTTTGCTGCGTTCTTACTTGTGCTCACACCCCTTACCTCAGTGGTGGATGCGCAAGAAAATACGTACGATATGGACTTAATTAACTCTGGACTAGAAGAAGAAGGGGTTTTAAAGGTTGGAATGGAGGCTAATTATGCCCCATTTAACTGGTCGCAAACGTCGCCTTCGGACGGAGCGGTTGAAATCAGCAACTCTCCCGGCGAATATGCCAATGGCTATGATGTGCAAATGGCGGTTCGCTTAGCAGAAGAAATGAACTTGCAGCTCGAACTCATTAAACTGGAATGGGATGGCCTTCCGCCTGCATTAGAATCAGGCATGATTGATGCGATTATTGCCGGCATGTCTCCCACACCCGAACGGGCACGCCAAATTGATTTTTCAGAAGCCTATTACGATTCAGATATTGTGCTGGTTGTTCGCGAAGAATCAGAATACGCGGATGCCACTACTCTTGAAGACTTCAGCGGAGCTCGAGTCACTGGACAGTTAAACACCTTCCATTATGAATTGATTGAGCAAATTCCAAATGTCGAACAACAGACGGCTATGGAATCTTTCCCAACGATGATTTCGTCTGTCTTAACCGATAAATCGGACGCTTATGTCTCAGAGAGACCAGGCGCTATGGCGGCGACAGCTTCCAATTCAGATTTGACCTATATTTCTTTTGAAGAAGGCAACGGTTTTGATACAGGGGAAGTCGATACGACAATTGCGGTTGGTATGCGAAAAGATTCACCCCTTGCCTCTTCAGTCAATCAGGCGCTGGCCACCATTTCGCAAGCCGAACGTGATCAGCTGATGAATGATATGGTGACATTAAATGAGCGTGGCGAAAGTGCCGGTTTCTGGTCAGACGTCGCAGGTATTTGGGACAACTACGGCAGCCAGTTCTTAGTAGGAGCGCGCAACACTTTATTTATCGCTCTGATTGCAACAGTGGTCGGTTCGATGATCGGTTTAATGATTGCGATTTACCGCTCAATCCCGGTGAACAGCAAACGCAGTCCTTTTGCTTTTGTTTTGTATAAACTGTTTGATTTTCTCATTATGGTTTATATTGAGGTCTTCCGAGGAACACCGATGATGGTCCAAGCGATGCTGATTTTCTATGGCTCAAAATTATTCTTTAATATCGATATGAGCCCAATGACGGCTGCGTTGATTATCGTTTCAGTGAATACCGGTGCTTACTTGGCGGAAGTGTTCCGAGGCGGAATCATGGGTGTGGACGACGGACAATCCGAAGCGGCGAAAGCTATCGGGATGAACCATTTCCAAAGCATGACCTCAGTTGTTTTGCCGCAAGCGATTCGAAACACCTTGCCAGCTTTAGGGAATGAATTTGTGATTAACATCAAAGATACTTCTGTTTTGAACGTCATTGCAGTGACGGAGTTATTCTTTGTGACCCGTTCAGCTGCTGGTTCCACCTATATGACTTTCCAAAGTTTCTTTATTGCATCGGTCATCTATTTAGTCATGACCTTTGTGACCACACGCTTATTGCGACTGCTCGAAAATCACTTGGGCGGTTCCAGTTCATATACCGTTCACGAATCAAGCACAATGCCTGCTACTGAGAGAGGAGCGAGATAATCATGTCTAAAAAAATATTAGAAGTACAGCATTTAGAAAAACGTTTTGGCGACAATTTAGTCTTAAAAGATATTGATTTTGAAGTGGAATCCGGCGAAGTGATCAGTATTATCGGGGCTTCTGGATCAGGAAAGTCGACTTTGTTGCGCTGTCTGAATTTACTTGAAGACCCATCCGGCGGAGATATTCTCTACCACGGCGATTCTATTTTAACGAATTCCTTCAACCAAAATAAATACCGCGCAAAAGTAGGTATGGTGTTTCAGCAGTTCAACCTTTTTAAAAATATGAATGCCTTGAAAAACTGTACCGTCGGCCAAGTTAAAATACTGGGCCGTTCGCAAGAGGAAGCCGAAGAGATTGCTTTAGCTAACTTAGAAAAAGTAGGCATGGCTCCTTACCGTGATGCCCGTCCGGATCAACTTTCGGGTGGACAACAACAGCGTGTGGCCATTGCGAGAGCTTTGTCGATGAATCCTGAAATCTTGCTTTTCGATGAGCCAACAAGTGCGCTTGACCCTGAAATGGTCGGTGAAGTCTTAGAAACGATGACCGCATTAGCTCAAGAAGGGTTAACCATGATTGTGGTCACACATGAAATGGCCTTTGCACGTGATGTTTCCAGCCGAGTTGTCTTTATGGACGGCGGCGTCATTGAAGAGTCTGGACCAGCTGATCAAGTCATCAATAACCCTAAAAATGAACGAACGCAAGCTTTCTTGAAACGCTACTTAAGTGAAAATGTGATTCAAGATCACTTATGATGAACGATGCGAACAGCCGCTTCAGTATGGAGTCTCCATATTGCAGCGGCTGTTTTATATTGTAGATCACTCTCTACTCTATTCTAATTCCAAGTTGCGCAAGCTGATTTTCTCTATCGCTTTCAAAAGTGCATTGCTCACTAGAGTGAGCAGCATTGTCAGCAGCGTCCCCCAAACCATAATCGATAAGCTTTGCCTGCGTAAGCCGTCAAAGATGATGGTCCCTAAACCGCCTGCATTGATAGTAGCAGCTATGGTCGCAATACCGATAATTGACGTGAGCGCTAGACGAATTCCGCTGAATATGGCTTTTGCCGCTAAAGGCAGCTGAATGCGGAAGAACAGCTCTTTTTCTGTCATTCCCATCGCCACAGCTGATTCTACGATCACCGGATCGATTTCTTTGATGCCCGTAATGAACGTCCGCAGCAGGATATATTCGCTGTACAAAACCAGCACAATAATGGCCGTTGTCGTGCCTAATCCAGTGAGCGGAATCAGTAAAGCAAACAAAGCAAAGCTGGGAACGGAGTACAAAGCAGAAAAGAAGTACACCAATCGGCTCAGCCAGCGGTCTCGGTTAATGAAAAAGAAAACAATTAAAATGGCAAGAATAAAAGCAATGGTCAATGAAAGAAACACAAGCCCCATATGGTCGAAGAAAGCAGTTATCAGTCTTTCCGATGAGGCGTTCCAATAATCCATCATCTTAGCTCACTCCATAAATGTTCTTCCTCATATTTTGTTTCCAAGAGGTTTTTGACAAAAGCCGAACTCGGATTCTTCACAATATTTTTAGGCGTATCGTATTGGAGAATCTCCCCAGCATCCATAATGACCACTTTATCGCCCAGAAGAAAGGCTTCAT
>CAZKSU010000139.1:0-4817 GCA_964555455.1 uncultured Carnobacteriaceae bacterium | reverse complement strand
TTATCCGCAAATTTTTCTGATTGGCTTTGGTTTCTTAGCTTCAAGTTTAGCTTGGGCGATTTACAATTCACAAGTTCCCTTGATTTTAGAACAGCGTTTCTTAATGAGCGGGACTTTGATCGGGACGATCATGACGATTGACAATTTTTTCGGAGTCGTTTTCCAGCCGCTCATCGGGGCTTGGAGCGACAACACACGCACCCGGTTTGGGCGGCGGATGCCCTGGATTGCGATTGGGCTGCCGATCTGCGCCTTTTTATTCTCACTTGTGCCTTTGCAGCATACACTGGGCGCTTTTATGGCCGCAATTATTGGCTTCAACTTGATTATGGCCTTATGGCGCAGCCCCGTTATTTCTCTGATGCCTGATGTCACTCCTGCCCCGCTCCGAAGTGAGGCGAATGGCATTATCAATATGATGGGCGGAATCGGCTCCATTATTGCTTTTTTTGTAGGAGGACTTTTATCTGATTTACGGAATGATAAGTTTTATGCCTTCTTTATGGCTTCTATTGTTATGCTGCTGGCCTTAACTGTTTTGTTCATTTTTATCCGCGAACCCGATTCCCTCCGCTACAAAAAACAGCATGGCATTCCTATTCGCGACACCTTAGCCAATCGGTGGAGTGAACACTCCCGCTTAGCCATGCAAACAACAGGGGATGCCTCAGCGGATAAAGAAGTTGCTGAAAAGCAAAAAATGCTGACCGCTTTTAATACCTTAGATAAAAGCGAAAAACGCAGTCTAGTTGCCTTACTTCTGGCTATTTTCGCCTGGTTTATGGGCTACAATGCAATTGAAACCTTCTTCACGCTTTATGCCACCAACACTTACGGGCTCACTGGTGGACAAGCAACGATGATGTTAACCGGTTTTTCCTTAACTTTTTTAATCTTTGCGGTGCCTGCCGGCTTGCTGGCGCAAAAAATAGGTCGAAAGAAAACCATCGTTGGTGGCTTAATCGGAATGATTGTTTTATTTTTACCTATCCTGGCGACACCCAGTCAATGGCTGCTGCAAGTATTGCTGATCGCCGGAGGAGCGTGCTGGGCAATGATTAATATTAATTCTCTGCCTATGGTCCTTGAATTTTCAAAAGAAAAATCCATTGGGGCTTTTACAGGTTATTATTATTTATTCTCCTTTACCGCAGCGATTGTATCGCCTATTTCTTTTGGGGCCATTCAAGATTTTACCGGCTCCAATGATTTGCTGTTTGTCTTTGCGGTCCTCTGTTTTGCAGTTGCTTTAGTGGCTATGAGCTCTGTCCAGCATGGAGACAATCTCGAATTGGCCCAAGGGACTGGAAATTAGAATACAAGAAAAATCCTCTGCACTATGTTTGCAGAGGATTTTTCAGGGGTTATAGAAAGGGTTAATTCAATTGATCCACAATCTTTTGGATGCTGTTTGCTAGCTCATCCGGTAAATCGTGGGGTGCTTCTGCTTCAGCTAATTTAGTGGTTAAGTGGTTCAGACGCGTTTCCATATTGGCTTTCAGCTGCTCAATGTATTCCTTATCGTCAAAGGGCACTTCATAGCCGTCCACTTCCACATATTCAAACGCATCAATCGGTCCAAAAGGCACATAGGCGGCTTTTTCATCCACATTGTCTTCAATGCTTCCGAGTGTCACCGCTGGCGGAATGTCTTTGTCTAAGAATTTTCCAGTATTGATAATATAGCACTCGACGCCTTTTTCAAAGAGTTTCTTGAAGGCATTATAGTCATCCACTAATGGATAGACTCTAAACGGATTGGCATAAGGTTCAACTACCACTTCTCCTACATTTTTCACATTCTCTGCACTTGTCCGTTTCGTTACCAAAGTACAGCCCATAGTGGAAGCAACCACCGGGTCTTTCACGCGTACGATCGGAGGCAGTGTGTCATCTTTCATGATCCAGTAAATGGCATTGATCGGGTCTTCAATCTGATCGACACGGTCCGGCGTACTGTAACGTGATTTTACTGTACGGCCGTTTCCATTCCGAATATCTTCCGTCACTAATGCACGTTTGCCGTTTTCATCCATAGTCACACCCACATTTTGAAGCGTCACGAAGTAATCTTGTTCGGGATGGCCGGCCGGGTAATCGCTTGTTTTGTCAAAGTAGGAAGGCTCTAATGCAATAGAGGCCCCGGTTTCCTGGTCGATAATAAAGGCATCGTCATGCAGCACCGTAACCTCATATTTACCGTCATGTTTGGCATGGGTCAAGGTTGATTTCCCAGAACCAGACAAACCGAAAAATGAATCGACATGTACTTGACCATCTGCTTTTTCAAAGGCCTTCAAACCGCCGTGGCAGGAAACATAGCCTTGACGGGCAGCCGTCCCCCACGCTAAAGTCAGCGTTCCTTTTTTCAACTCCCCAAAATACTGCAGACCAAGAATAATAGCCGCATTGCGATTCGTATCAAAGTAAGCTAAGCCATTGGGATAGTCTTCATGGCGCCAATTGGGATCGGCAAGAATAAAGATATCATTTTCATCGTATAGTTTGGATTGGACATATCTTTTTCTGTATTCATCATTAAAGATTTGGAAGTTTACGAGCCAAGAATATAAATTATTGGCATACTCTTCCGGAACCATTAAGTGGGCGCGCACCATAAAGTCTTCATGCAGGCCGACTACGGCTTCACTGGAAAGAAATGGGTAATGGCTGGCGTCGTAAACAGCATCCATAACAATTTTCATCAACTTTTTGTCTTCTTCCAAGTCCTTGCCGTAAATGCGTTTAGCGCGGGCAGTTCGCCCTACAATGCTGCTTCCGTTGTCCAGCAGGATTTTCGCGCCTTCAGGCAGTCCTAAATCCTCCGCATGGGCAACTTCTTGGTCGAGCACGATGGTGTTAGGCGAAGAAGCAGAATAATTGTAAGCCTCCTCCATTGTCCGTACTTTGTGAACATTATTCCCGTAAAAGGCAGTTTCGATAATAGATTTTAGGGCAGATAAGGCGTCGTTGTTTTTGCGAATGGTCTCCGTCTTAAAGTTTCTTCTCGTTGCCATAATTTACTCCCTTTCTATAAATGCGGTCTTGTAATGCCTATTTATAAAAACGTTTTCATATTATTCAGTATAGCACAATTTATTCACTTGTGCATCATCTAATGTAAAAATTGTCGGCTGTTAAAATGAACTTCCTGGCTGTAGAGAGTTTCCAGCGTGCCATCTGCTTTTCTTACTCGTAAATGGCCCTGTTCGCTGATGCCTAAAATGGTTCCGAAATATTTTTCCTCCTGTATAAAATAGGTAACTTCTTCTCCAATTCCTAAAAGATGTGTCTCATAAACCGGCAGGAACGCTTTTTCCTGAAATTCCGTATGATAGGAAAGAAAACGCTGGATAAAAGCATTCAGAAACGCATTTTGATTGAAAGTTTCTGGGATCTTCTCGCCAAATAAAGTACCCGCTACTTGCTGGACTTCTTTAGCGGTATGCGTAAATTCTCCTGCAAAATTGAGGCCGATGCCGATAATTACTCCCGTTTTATCCGCAGAAATCATTTCACTTAATATGCCGCTGATTTTGCGGCCGTTATAGAAAATGTCGTTGACCCATTTAATCGCAAGAGGTTTGCCTGTCATTTCTTCGAGTGTTTCCACCAGCGTGGCTGCCGCCAGCAGCGTATATTGAGGCATTTCTTCAATGGCCACGTTCTGCGGATGAAAGGCCAGAGAAAAATACAAACCATGAGCCAGTTCCGAATAAAAGGAACGGCCGAGCCGCCCCCTTCCCGCCGTCTGCTTGTTTGTCGCCACCAGCAGCGGCTGTTTGGACTCTTTCAGCCGCTCTTTGGCCACGTCATTGGTTGAAGTCGTCTCCTCCAGCAGAATAATCTCCAGGGGCTGTTTGATGCCTTTTTGAATTTGCTGTTTATTTAAGCTGTGATTTGCCATGGATTGCCTTTTCCTTCCTAGCGATTGAGAGACTGAGACATTTTAAAGTATTGATGTCTTTTGCCGCGGATAGTTAAACCAAGCTGCATGATATTTTCTGGATCAGGCATGCGGCCGTAACTGCCATCCCCAATATGATGGATGTCCGCCCCGATGCGTTTGTTGCTGAGGGCCAATTCACGAATGGTGGCGGGGTCTGCGCTCTCCTGGCTGGTGCCGATCGTTGCGATGACCAGACCGCCTAATTTATGAACCGCTCTGGCCGCTTGGTGGGCCGCTTTTTCCGTCACGCCCGGCGCGGTGCCGCTTCCCGGAAACAGCACCCCATCCGCTCCTTCCTGGATGAATCGTTCGAGTTGCGGAATATCAATCAGATCATCTGCCAGGCCCGCTCCATGCATTTTCCCGGCAAAGATTAGGCCCGAAAAATGCATTTTCGTCTGCTGGATCGCCGACTCAATAGAAGCCATCGAAACCCCTGTCGCTGGATTGCCCGTGAGCAATATGAAGTCGATGCCCATATCTTCCGCCGCTTGTAAGCTTTCCGGTGATACCCCGCGTCCAGGAGACAATTGCACCCGTTCATCGTGGAGAACAGCCGCTTCATCCACCGGCTCCAGATTAATGCCAATCGGCCGTCCGACCCAGTCCTTTATCTGCTGGATAGGGTTTTCGACCGTTGGCATGCCGACAATTTGTTTTTTAAAAACATCAAACTCATTTAAGACGATGAGGTCTGCTCCAAAAGCCGTCATCACTTCTGCATTGGTGACACCTTCAAGTAAAGGAGGGGATGTAACCACTGTTTCCGCCAAGATCGTCCGGCCTTCGCTTGCAGCAATGGCCTGCTTGAAGTCTTTTGCGCGCATATTTTTGTAGTCACTGGGATAACTGCTCAGCAATCGTTTCA
>CAZKSU010000138.1:0-4855 GCA_964555455.1 uncultured Carnobacteriaceae bacterium | reverse complement strand
CAAGACCGGCGTCTAATACGGTAACCCCTGCCTGGATAAATGTTTGAATTAAAGCTTCTTTTATTTCAGGCCCGCTGATTCGGCTGTCAAAACCTATAGCGATTCGCAGCGGCCGGTGTTCGATTTGTTTATCTTTGATTAGCAACTGTAAAAAACCGTTTGCAATTCTTTGTACCTCTTCTGCGGTTAAGTTCGCTTTATGTTCATCCGTTGCTACCGCAATTCCACGGATGTCTGATCCGTTTATTAATTTTTGCAAAGCTTTTCTCTTCATCATCTTACCAACTTTCTTCATATTTAGGTCTCCTGTACTGTCAGTTTACCACTTTTTTCAGAAGTTCTGAAACGAGAATTTTAAAACACATAACGGACGCTGGAAGACATCCGCTATGTGTTCAGGAGGAGTATGTTTTAAACCTATTCAGATGGCGGCTTCTGCAATTTTTGAAGCCTTTTTTAGTCCGGATAAAGTCCTCAGTTTCCGCATCAATTAGCCTTTGATTCCGCCTGCAGTTACTCCACCAACGATCTGACGGGATAAGAAGAGGTAAATAAGAATAAGCGGGATAATCGATAGTCCTAATCCTAAGTACATCGCACCATACTCGGTTCTGTAAGTATCTGTCGTCAATAATTGAATCAGCATCGGCAATGTGTACTTGCTCCGGTCATTAATTAAAATGAGCGGCATGAGGAAGTTATTCCATGATTGGACAAAGGCAAAGATAGACATTGTGGCAATGGCCGGTTTCATCTGCGGCAGTATAATCTGGTGGAATATTTTCAATTCTCCGGCCCCGTCAATTCTTGCTGAATCCACATAAGCTGGTTCATAAATGGTATCCAGATATTGCTTCATAAAGAATACGTTTGGAGCCGAGGCAATAGCCGGCAAAATAAGCGGCACATAACTGTTTAGCAGGTTTAACTGCCCCATAAAGCGGTAGAAACCAATGATATTGACCTGAGGCGGCATCATAATAAGAAATAAGATGACCCCCATTACAAGATTTCTGCCTTTAAAGTCATAAACCGTTAAAGCATAAGCCGTTAAGGTTGAGAAATACATACTTAAAATCGTTGCACCCGCAGCAATGATAAAGCTATTTCCATACCCTTGAAAGATATTGAATCCTCGGCCTCGCAGAAACTCCCAGTTACTGAAAAAGCTGGATCCAGGTATCAGTGAAAAGCCTTGTTGAATTTGTTCAGTTGATCGTGTGGCGTTTACAATAACGACCCAAAATGGAGCGATACTTAAAAATGTTAATAGAATAAAAAAGACATAGATAAGCATGCGTTGAGTCTTTAGTTTTTGTGTCTCAGTCAAAGTATTCAACTCCCTTTCTAATCCGTTGTTGTTCTTCTACGGAAATAACCAATAATGGCTAAACTGGCAAGCATCGTGATCAGCAGCAAAACGACAGAAGCTGCGGAGGCGATGCTGACATTTCGTCCACCTTGGAAAGCCTGTTTATAAATATACGTCATAATGGTTTCCACACTGCCATTCGGTCCCCCGTTGGTTAAGAGCAAGGGGATATCAAACATCTGCAGGCCACCGATTAAAGAAGTAATCAGCACATACAAAGTGATGGGCTGTATAAGCGGAAGTGTAATTTTGGTGAACGATTGCCAGTTTGTAGCACCATCTACCGTAGCTGCTTCATATAAGCTCTTATCGATGCTTAAAATTCCAGCAATTAGTACGAGAGTTGTCTGTCCGTACCACATCCAAAACTGGATGAAAGAAACAAGCCCTCTAGTAAAAGGCACGCTTCTGAAAAAATCAAAGGGTACTTCTAATACACCAGTTCCCACTAAAATCTGATTCACTGGTCCTCTTGGATAACTAAATAAGGTGTAAAAGATAACCGCAACTGTAGCAGCTGTCATGATATTTGGAAAATAGAAAATACTTTTGAAAAGCTGCTGCCCTTTTAAGTTCAGCCGATGACTCGTAAACCAATAGGCTAAAACTAAAGCTAAAAGTATTTGCGGAATGAAGTTCACAGTCCATAAGATAAAGGTATTTTTCACCGATTGCATAAACACGTTATTGTTCATCAAGTTTACAAAGTTCTGGAAGCCCACAAAATTCCCTTCAACCGCAAAGCCCGAAATATCTTGGAATGAGAGGATGATGGTATAAATTGTCGGATAAAGATTAAAGATCGCAAAAATAATGAAAAAGGGGGCGATAAAAAGATAGCCATATTTTTCCACATTTTTTCGCGTAGCTAATTTACGTCTTGGTTTTTTCTCTGCTGCGACTCGTTCGTCTGCATTCATAGTCTAAACTCCTCCAATAAACAAGAAAAGAATAATAGAAGGTCTCTATTATTCTCTTCTCTTAGTTCTTCCTGCCTTATTCAACAACTAAATCAGGATACGCATTCTGTACTTGAGTTTTGAAGTTGTTCATTGCTTCTTCTAATTCCACTTCACCTTTCGAGTAGGGTGTAAGGGCGTGATCTAAGAACAATGAGTTAATCTGCTGGTCATACTCAGTAATGATATCTGTATTGATATCGTCAATCATGTCAGCGAAGGCTGCATAGTGATTTTGTCCGCCTAAGAACTCATCACTGTATTCCCCTTTAATGGATTCAACAACCGCTTCATTCGAAACTACGTCTCCTGAATCTTGAGCCCATTGAGTCAAGAATTCATCATCTGTACCTACATAGGTAATCAGCTCTGAAGCGGCTTCTTTCATGTCAGAATTGCCTAGCATGCCAATCCAAGTTCCACCTCTAAAGTAAGGAGCTGGTCCTTGCACCATTCTCCAGTCACCGGCCGTGTTCTCAGCATTTGGTTTCAGCCAGAAATGCAGGGCCCATGTCGGTAAAGTATATCCGAAGATTTCATCGCTGTTCATTCCAGCAAAGTACTCTTCACCTTCTGCTTCGACATCCAGTGTTAAGCCTTCATCCACCATTAAACGAGCGGTTTCTAGCATTTCAGTCACTTGATCGTCAATGACTAATTCACCCTCTACAACCCAGCCTGTTTCACGAGTGCCTAGATAGGGGAATCTTAAGTCGGCTCCTGTACTGGCAATCATATATTTCTCGCCATTAGACGCTTCTTTTAACTGACGAGCTGTTTCAACGAAACCGTCCCAGTCAGAGATAAGTTCTTGTACTTCTTCTGGAGTGGATGCATCGAGATATTCTTCAGCCATACTTTGTCTGTAGAAGAAGGCGCCCGGTGCCGCTTGCCATGCAGTAGCGTTGAATACGCCCTCTTCACTTGTTCCGATCCCTTTTACGTAATCATACGTGTCTTCGGAACCTTCCATAATATTGTTAAACTCTGCAAAATCAGCGAGTAAACCAGATTCTACATATTTTTTAGCAAAGTTTTGCTCTAGAAGGATAACGTCTGGTGCATCGTCTGTTGAGATGATCGGATCTAATTTCGTCTCAAATTCTTCCGTCGGGATGTTAACGATTTCAATTTGATAGTCTAAATCTGGATTGTCCGGGATGTAGTACTCTTCTACAAATCGGTTAATTTCATCTGTAAACGACCATACTTCCAAGACTTGGTCCCCTGAACCATATGTTTCTGTTTCAACGTCTTCGTCTTCTGTGATGTCTGCTTCCCCTGTTCCGCCGTTACCGCCTGTTCCGTCATCTCCACACGCGGCTAATAAGAGGAGACTTGCAGTTCCAATACCTAATAATTTTTTCCATTTTGCAGTCATTTTTTTGCCTCCATTTTTTCTGTATCTCGTTCTTTAGTCGTTTTATTTTTCCATTCGAAGCTCTACCGAAAGGTGCCGGTTATTTAGAAAAAGCTCTCAATAAATACTGATTTAAAGTACCCTTAATGACTTCAAGCTGAGCAGACTCATTTCTAATTTCAGGTAAGTCTAACGCATATTGTTCAAGTCTCTTGAAATCTGTGCTGCCCTCTACAATCTCTTTTCCAATCCCTGTAGTGAAGCTGCTGTAACGTTCTGAAATAATGTTCTCAAAGACTTTGTCCTCAATTAATTGCTGAGCTACTTTGAGTCCAAGGGCATAGCTGTCCATTCCCACAATATGTGCTCTGAACAAGTCTTCCGGTTCAAAGGATGTTCTGCGGACTTTTGAATCGAAGTTTAAGCCGCCGCGGCCGATTCCGCCATTTTTCAGGACTTCATACATCGTTAATGTCGTCGTATATAAGTCGGACGGGAATTCATCGGTATCCCAGCCTAAATGCGGATGGCCTTGGTTAGCGTCTAACGACCCCAGCATATTGTTTTCACGCGCATAACGGACTTCATGTTCAAAGGTGTGGCCCGCTAATGTCGCATGGTTGGCTTCGATATTAAATTTGAAGATATCGTCTAAATTGTAGCTTTGCAGGAAGGCATGGCTAGTTGCCACATCATAGTCGTACTGGTGCGTTGTCGGCTCTTTTGGTTTCGGCTCAATTAAGAACTGGGCATCGAAGCCGATTTCTTTCGCATAGTCATTGGCCATATGGAAAAAGCGAGCTAAGTTATCCATCTCCAGCTTTGTATCGGTATTTAAGAGGCTTTCATAACCTTCTCGTCCACCCCAGAACACATAGTTTTCAGCGCCTAATTCTTTTCCGACTTCTAAGCCTTTTTTCACTTTTGCTGCCGAATAAGCGAAGACATCTGCATTATTCGAGCTGGCCGCTCCATGGACAAAGCGCGGATGAGAGAAGTTATTCGCTGTATTCCATAATAATTTTACTTTACTGTCTTTCATATAATCTTTCAGCATAGCGACTATCGTGTCTTGATTTTTAAAGGTCTCACTTAATGTCTCGCCTTCAGGCGCAATATCGACATCATGAAAAGCAAAGTATGGCACATTTAATTTTTCAAACA
>CAZKSU010000137.1:0-4914 GCA_964555455.1 uncultured Carnobacteriaceae bacterium | reverse complement strand
AATCCCTGCTTGTTCTGCCGCAGTCATGGCTTTAATGGCGCCATCTAAGTCGATTAAGATGGTTTGGTCGTAGCCGCTGCCACCCGCTCCTGCACTGAAGAGTACCGCATCTGATCCCTTCATCGCTTGTGCAATGTCCTCAATTGAATCCTTCACTAAATCTAAGTGAACGGTTTCTATCCCGCGCGCATCGAAAAAGGGTTTCTGATCCGTACTTCGGATCATCGCTACTTCTTCAATGTTCTCCTCATTTTTTACAAAATCTGCAAAATGGCGCGCAACTTGTCCGTTGGCACCTACTACAAATACTTTCATCTAAACATCCTTTCATACAATCTTTTTACTTCTTCACATTGATTACAACGGAAAAGCGCGGCATAAACAAGCAGAAGAACTTTATGTGGCTTAGTATTTCTCCGTCGGCCAGCTTCTAAAACCAGAAACCCGCTGGTATTTAAAGAAGTCCTCAAATAATTTGAGCGTTTCTTCATAGTCGATGTCATTTTTCACGTACAGAACGCCATGAGAGGTGAGAGCTTCGAAACGATAGACCCCTTCATAAGCAACCGCCTGGACCGATTCGATCTCAAGTCTTGAATGGTTATAGGCGAGAGTCGCAAAGAGAGTCGCCTGTGGATGGGCCTCTCGAACAGCGGTTTCAATCTGTTCCATCGTTGGATCTTCTATTTCACCATCATTAGTCGTTAGTGACCAATACTTATCCCTTGTCGATTGTTCTTCCGCTTTCTTTCCTTTGAAAAAATCAAATAATCCCATAATGTCCTCCAATCCATCGTAAAATGAAACCCTGACCCCTTCCATAACCACCCGGAAACAGGAAGGATCTTCAATCTTTCTCGTTAAAAAACTTAAAGGTTAAATAAAAAAATAGGGCACAAGCTAATGAAATAAATAGTTCCATTCTAAAGAAGAAACCCAACAGCTTTCTCCGTGAAAATTCAATTTGTTGATCCGCCTCTTGAATGAGATCGGGAAAGCCCACGTACAGACTAAAAGATAGACGGTGACTAGAATACTTAACCCGCCTTTAAGTTTTCTAACTGTTGTCATTTATATCGCTCCCTCTCTATTGATTGAAACACCACGATTAAGAATTACGAAAAATCAGATAGAAAAGCGATAAAAAGCCTATTCCAATTATGATCGTGAGAATCACTAACAAAATAAATACGCCTGTGAAGACGAATCCCTTTCCTTTCAGCTGTTCTTTTCTATTCATCTTTTCTCTCATTTCCAATAAGTTTCGATTGAGTCCATCTAAGAGGCTGTACCATTCGCAAATTTATTTTCTACGTTTCATTCAAACTAAAAGTGCGTGACACTCGTTTGCTGGTACAGTGCCAGTTTAATTTCACCTTCCACCAATGTGTAAGTACTCGCCATGATGGCTTGGAAAGCTTCCATATCATTTTCGCGAGAAGCCGTGGCTGAATAAATTAAGGTTGCGGTATCGGCTGAAAGAGGTAAAAGTCTCGGCTGATTAATTTCATAAGTATCCCAGGGTTCCGAGTCATTTAAGCTTGCGGTAATGGTATCGTAGTCTAAAATCATGCCGTTAACTAAAATCATAACAGCCTCTCGGGTCATGAGCTCACCATAGAAATCAGCGCCCTTTGACTTTGTAAGAGATTCCCAACCTTGTTTTTCTAATTCAAGCAGTGTATCTAATGATAATTCTGTCATTATAATCACCTTTTGTAAGAGTATTTTTTCATGAACATAGGCATCTTTCTTTTTAATAACGTGAGCAAAGATAGTCAGAGTTGTTTAAGTATTTCTGTGTCGCAATTCATGAATTAAGTCTCATGCATCTTCCATGACTTCAAAAGTTTCATCGAGTTATTATGTATCAATAACTGTTCTATCATTCGCTACCTTAGTAGGTTGCATGATCATATTGATATTTCGACTCTAGTAATTATTTTTTAACGTTGAGGGAAGAGGGTACCGAAATCATCATCCCTCTATCGAAAAAGCAATATTTATAATTTCCACCTATCACTTTACGATAATATTCTAAAATAAGTATACCAGTTCTATATTTTCTTTTATATGTTCCAAAAATGTTCACTCATGCAAATTTACTTTCATCCAAAGACTTAGTTGAAATAGACTTTTTATTATTACACAATAGGTGTATAAATGAATAGCAAATCTTATTCAGAGCGAGTGGAGGGAATTAGCCCTGTGAAACTCCAGCAACCGGTCATTCAACACGGTGCTCAATCTAACGGCCCGGCCGAAAAATAAGTCAATTCCTTCAGCATGACTTATTCTAAAGTGATGCTTTTTTATTTGGAAACATATAAAAAGGAGTTGTATCTACAATGGAAAAAGACTTGTTGGTATTAAAGGATAAAATCCTAGCGAGGAAAAAAGCATGGGAAGAGGCTGGCTGGAAATAACGAACATTAACTGTTGATATATTTTTAATATATGCATAAGTTCGTTAAGGGAACTATTTTTTATTAAAATATTAATTATTGTTTGTTTATGCGTTTTTATTATGCTAAAGTACAGATAATTCAATAACAAAGGAGATTATCTTTTATGGCTGAAGGAACAAAAGCAATTTTAGGTTCTTATTTTCATACACCGACTTACGGAGAGGTCACGTATGTAGAAGATGCATTAATTTTAATGAATAATCAAGGTGTGATTGAAACGATTCTGACACCAGAGGATAAAGACTATTCATCAAGAGTAGAAGAATATCGTAAGAAGGATCGATTAAAAGAATTGTCTGAGGACCAATACTTATTACCCGGATTTGTCGATACACATATTCACGCGCCACAATGGCCCCAAGCAGGTATTGCATTAGATGCCCCTCTCAATGTCTGGCTTGACGAACATACATTTCCACTTGAAGCAAAATACGCAGATGTCGAATTTGCTCGTGAAGTGTATACCGATCTTGTTCAACAATTACTCGCACGAGGAACAACGACGGCATTGTATTTTGGAACGATTCATAAAGAGTCAAGTTTTGAATTGGTTAAAATTTCTGCTGAAATGGGACAACGTGCATTGGTTGGAAAAGTAGTGATGGACGATAAAGAAGGAAACCCTGATTTTTATCGTGATGAGTCAACAGAAATTGCTTTACGTGAAACAGAAGAGTTTATTCAAGAAGTAAGAGAATACGGGGAAGATGTATTGCAAGGTGTTTATCCAGTTGTTATGCCACGCTTTGTTCCTAGCTGTACAGATGAAGCTTTAGCTGGTTTAGGGGAATTAGCTAAAAAATATGATACACATGTCCACACACATTGTAGTGAAGGTCAGTGGGAACACGATTTTGTAAAAGAGAGATTCGGTAAAACAGATACTGAAACATTGCGCGATTTTGGATTGTTTGGAGAAAAATCGGTCATGGCTCACTCCAATTTTATTAACGATGAAGATGCTGGTATTTATGTAGAAACAGGTACCGCTGTCGCTCATTGCCCAATCTCGAATGTTTATTTTGCGAATAGTGTGATCCCCATCAAACATTTGAAAGAACTGAATGTTCAAATTGGATTAGGTACAGATATTTCTGGAGGCTTTTCTCCAAGCCTTTACGACAATATCAAGCAAGCCGTTATGAGCTCTCGTCAATTGGAGGAGGGGGTAGATACAAACTTGCCGCAGAATGAGCGTGGGGTTCCAAATTCTCGGATATCTGTAGCTGAAGCCTTTTATCTAGCAACAATAGGCGGAGGAGAGGCTCTTAATCTACCCGTTGGTTTAATTGAACCAGGTTACACAGGTGATTTCCAAGTTATTGATACAGCAGCTGAAGGACATGAACTTCCCTCTTTCAATGTTTTTGATGAACCTGACTATATCTTACAAAGAATTTTATATTTATCTACACAGGCGAACATCAAAGAAGTTTATGTCCAAGGCCAACTCGTTCATAAAAGATAAGAGGGATAAAAATGAGTACAGAAGTAAAAGAACTATCGAATCAATTTGAAAGAACAACAGAAAAAGATCTTTCCACAGTCCAGACGGCATTATTAGGACTTGAACATGTTTTAGTAATGAACGTTTTTGTGATACCTGTTCTTGTAGCTACGGCAATCTCATTATCGGATACAGCAGCTACACAACTTATTCAATCTGCATTTTTAGGCGCTGGACTCGCTACTTTAATTCAAGTCTTATTTTTCCATAAATTACCGGTTGTTAATGGGGCTTCATTTGTTCCTATTGGTGCAATAATTGGTATTTACCATGGAACAGGCAGTATGAATGTGGTTATGGGATCCAGTTTAGTGGGTGCTTTATTTATTTTATTGTTGGGCTTTTCAGGTATTTATAAAACCATCACGAAAAATTTTATTCCTACCTTAGTGAGTGGAGTAGTCATTATGATTATTGGTTTGTCCCTTTTACCATCCGCTTTCGGAAGTAATATTTATGTGGAAACAGCCACCTTAACGATTCATCAAAATATTTTATTAGCCATCATTACTGCAGGGATATTAGTTTTTACATCTGTGATCGGTAATTATATGAAATTTCTAGGAAACGTCTTTCAATATACTTCCGTTATGATTGCTTTAGCATTCGGAACTTTGATCGCTCATTTCATGGGAGGCGTTAATTGGCAAGCTGTTACAGATGCCGCATGGATTAGTCTCCCGCGTTTTGCATTTATTGATTATGGGTTTCGTTTTGATTTTTCGGCAATGATAACGATGGTGATTATTTATTTAGTCATTCTTACGGAAACCACAAGTACTTGGTATGCGATTCGTTCGGTTTCTGGTGAAGAATTAGACGATGAGCGAATGAATCGTGGGGTGATAGGCGAAGGCATAACAAATTTAATTGGCACTTTCGTTGGAGCAACACCCAGCGCAAGTTATTCTTCTAGTGCGGGTATCATTTCAATTACAG